>CALBLB010000253.1 GCA_937896115.1 uncultured Succinatimonas sp. | reverse complement strand
ACGCAAACGATTACATAATCAAAAGCATAGGAGATGAGATGGTTAGTTTCAAGAAAGTTTGCCTGAAAATTTAACGTGTTTCACATAAGCAAAGATTATTTTTCTGCGCTTTTATAAAAAAAGTGTGATGAATTTTACGCCAGGCAAAAGACTGATAGTTTAAATTGCGATCATTTGTAAAAACGCAAGTTCGCAAATGGTTGTAAAAAAGGCGGTCACAAGACCGCCTGAGTTTTTGTATGAGGAAAACTTAAAGGGTATGCACGTTGGAAATATTGCCCTGGCCGTAGTAGGCATTTTTGCCGTGTTTTCTTAAATAGTGTTTATCAAGAAGAGTCTGTTGCATGGGAGCCAGATCACCGTGTTTTAACATCAGAGCGTGAAAAGCCATGAAAGCTATTTCTTCAAGAACTACGGAATTGTACACGGCATTGTCAGGAGACTTTCCCCAGGCAAAAGGACCGTGGGAGAACACCAAGGCTGCCGGCACATCTTTCATTGCTATACCGCGTTTTTTAAAGGTTTCCACTATCACGTTGCCGGTTTCTTTTTCGTATTCTCCTTTGATCTCCTCATCAGTCATGGGACGAGTGCAGGGAACCGGACCGTAAAAATAGTCAGCACCGGTGGTACCCAGTGCCGGGATATCCATGCCGGCCTGAGCAAATCCCACGGCGTTTCTTGAGTGGGTGTGTACTATGCCACCTATGTCTTTGCAGGCACGGTAGAGCACAAGGTGGGTTTCGGTATCGGTGGACGGATTCAGTCGGCCTTCTACTTTTTTACCGCTTTCCAAATCTACCACCACCATGTCGTCTGCTTTCATGGTTTCGTAATCAACCCCTGACGGCTTGATGACTACCAGTCCTTTTTCACGATCAATACCCGAGACGTTGCCCCAGGTAAAGGTTACCAGACCGTGTTTGGGAAGATCGAGATTGGCTTTGAATACTTGTTCCTTGAGTTCTTCCAGCATGAATTATGCCTCGCATGTGTATAGGAATTTAGATACGAATATCTTAACAGTGAGAGAGAAACTTACAAAACAATGAAAACGTTTTTATATAAAGAATGAAAGATAACTCACAAAAATAAGTTATCAATTTGATAATTAAAGTAAAAAAATGGTTACTTTTTAAGATACGAAAACGCTTACGGTTATTTGCGAAAAGTTTTGAAGCAAAATCCCGCACTCTTTAGTTTCGCAGGAAGGATAGTATGCGAAACGGTAAGCAATTCACAACGTTTGTCAGGCAGACATTTAAGCAATAAATAGGGAAGAGGCAGGCGAATTCCGGGTTTTTTAGCGTAACTTAGCAGTTTGTTTAGGGTAAGTTTCTGCGGGCTTACCGCATTAACTACCCCTTCTAAAGGGTGAGTACATAAAAAAAGCAAAATCTCGGCAGCGTCATCTATGCTCAGCCACGGAATAAAGTTTTGTGGATCTGGAAAAAAATACAGAGACGGTAAATACGAGAGTATGCGCATAAGTCCGCCGTCTTTTCCCATAACCACACCAAAGCGTACGAGCATGAGATTTGATATATCTGAAAAGCGTTGCAGGGCGGCGTTTTCCACCGCTTGGATAAGCTCGCTGAAATTGCCGTCGGTTTCGCCGTCTTCGTCAAATGTCCCGCCTGACGGGTAGATCCCGCTTGCCGAAGCCTGAATGAATATTTTGGGAAAAGCTCGTCCGCGGTAAGCTTTTAAAAGATGATCCATGATGTTTATCCGGCTTTTTAAAAGCTCATCTTCGCGTCGTCGGTTCAGGTATTTTGCGGCTATTGAAGCACCGGCAAGATTGATGACGGCATCAACTTCGGGTAAAGCATCGTTTAGATCGAATACGGCTTTACAAGCAGGAAAACTATGCAATGTATGTTTATTTCTGCGGGTAAGGACAAAGACTTCATGTCCTTGCTTTGAAAAAAGCGTGCAGGCATGGGATCCAATGAAGCCGCTGCCGCCTGTTATAAGTATCTTCATGAAAAAAAATGCGCCCTTTTGGGGGCGCATTCATCTAGGTTAAAACTGCATATTACTGTTTTTTAGCCTGAGCTGCCTGAATGGCGGTCACGGCTATGGTGTAGACGATATCGTCCACGAGAGCTCCGCGGGAGAGATCGTTTACCGGCTTTCTTAAGCCCTGCAACAGAGGTCCGATGGCTACCAAATTGGCAGAGCGCTGCACGGCCTTGTATACGGTGTTACCGGTAGAGAGGCTCGGGAACACGAAAACCGTGGCCTTGCCGGCAACCGGTGAACCGGGGGCTTTCTGGGCGGCGACGGAAGGCATGACGGCAGCGTCAAACTGCAACGGGCCGTCGACTTTGAGATCAGGGCGTTTTTGCTTGACAAGCTCAGTGGCCTGAGTCATGAGATCCACATCAGGGCCCTTGCCTGAGGTGTGAGTTGAATAGGTAATAAGAGCTACGCGCGGATCGATACCAAAAGCTTTGGCAGTATCGGCGGACTGAATGGCGATCTCGGAGATCTCATCGGCATTAGGATTGAGGTTTACTGCGCAGTCGGCGTAGAAATGTACCTGCTCGGGCATGAGCATGAAGAAACCGCCTGAAACCAGTTTGGCACCAGGGGCAGTCTTTAAGATCTGGAACGCAGGACGAATGGTGTTGGCGGTGGTATGCACGGCGCCTGAAACCAGACCGTCGATCTCACCGCGCTCGATCATCATGGTAGCCAGGAACACGTTGTCCTTCAAAGTCTCAACGGCTTTTTCAGGAGTCATACCCTTTTTGGCACGCAGTTCTACCAAACGGTCGACATAGTTTTGGCGAATGAGTTCAGGATCAACGATCTCCACACCTTCACCTAAAACCACACCCTGCTCGGCAGCCACTTTGTTGATGGCATCTTTATTGCCGTAGAGTACGGGAACGGCGATACCCTGCTGAGCCACGATGGCGGCAGCTTTAACGGTACGAGGCTCGTCACCTTCAGGTAAGGCAATGCGCAGGTGAGCTGCACGGGCGGAAGATGCCAACTGGTAGCGGAAAGCAGCGGGGCTCATAAGAGCTACGCGATCATGATCATAATCGCAAAGAGTCTTGATAAGTTCGTCGCTTACGGCTTTAGCACCGTTGGCAGCGGCAACGGCGATACGCTCGGCATCATCGGAGCAGACGGTGGCAGGGAAGGATGCCAAAGCTTCGGCAACCTGCCAGACGCTCTTATCGGTTTCGATGACGGTGGCACCTTCAACGCTGCCGCTTGCACCGCCTGCTAAGATCACGATGCCGGCTTTGGTGGAAGCAGGAACGCTTGCAGTAAGCAGAACCTTAGGGGCTTTTTCTTCTTCACCTGAGAACATCACTTTATAGCCGCGGACATTCTCATCGCCTGAGGTAACCTTGGCATCCAAATAAGCTGCGATGTCGCGGGCACGAGGAGCGTAATTTTCCTTGGCATATTCGATGTCGGCTATGACATTGGTAACGGCCGGAGTGTCATCTTTCTTGCAGCAGCAGGAAGAGGAGTTGCCGCAGCACTCGGCACAGCCTGAGAGCACTAAGTTACGTTGACCTTTGGCATCACGCGGTGCTTTGTGGTTGATGACTATGTCGCCTAAGACGCGGTTTTTACCGGCGTTGGCAAAAGGGATCAGGGTTGCGTCTATAGCCGCTTTGTTGCCTTTGCAGGTGCCGGTAGATACGGTAATGATGTCAGCATCCAAAGCGTGGCATACGTCGGCATTCATTTCGTCTTTATCAAAAGGAGTACCGCTTACGCCTTCGACAATGACGATCTCAGGCTGTTCAGCGTCTAAAAGAGCGTGGAAATTGGCCACGATCTCTTCAAGAACCTCGGATCTCTTGCCTTTGGCAATGGCCTTTAACGAACAGCATCTGCACAGGGTTTTACCTTCCTGCTCTTCGTCAAGTTCTCCTGCAAACGGAGTAAACAGAGCTGCTTTGACGCCATGATCCTTCAAAGCTTTAACAAGGCCTAAAGAGGCCGGAAAAATGCCCTCGGTCTTACCGGCCGGGACGAGCATAACAGTACGTGTCACGTCAAACTCCAAATTTTACTTTTTTTACGCATTGCCGCACAGGCGACATACCGTGTTAATTATCATGCGCCTTGAGTACATAATCAAGGTGAAAAAGACCAAGATGAAGGCAACGGTGAAAGGATGCGTTACACTGATGTCAATTAAGGAGAATTTATGGCTTTTTTCAAAACTGTAAAAGACGGCATACGTTACTGTGAACTGTGGCCGCAGGATCCTTTGTTAAATCCGGTGTTCCCCGAATGCCGTGTCAAAAAGGCCATCAGGGCAGGCAAAGTGATCCTGCCGCCTTTTATTGTCTTTATCATGCTTTGGTCTTATGTAAGAGGCGGCGGTCTTTTGGGTGTAGAGTTCATGTTTGCCGTAAAGAGCAACTGGCCCATGACTATTATCTGCATACTTTTTATTCTGCTTATGCCTTTGCAGGGATATTGGTGGATGGGAAAACGCAGTCGCATGAAACTAAACCCGAGACTTAGGATCTTTTATATGGAAACCTGCATAAGACTACACCGCAGCGGAGAAGATCTCCCGGATATGATGGCGTTGGCTGAGATCATGCGCGACGGAATAAAAATTTTAGGACGTGAATTTCTAAGCAAGCTTTGAAGGCTACTTTGTTAAAATAGTCAGATTGAAAGAATTTTTTTAAGAATACCATCATGCAAGAAACCATATTGCGCAAACTACAGGCATTAAGCGAACGTCATCAGGAAGTGGAGCAATTGCTCTCCCAACCTGAGGTGATAGCCTCACAGGATCGTTTTAAAGAATTAAACCGCGAGTACTCAAGACTGCAGGAAACTGTGGGGATCTTTAAAAAGTATGAAAAGGCATCGTCAGATCTTGAAGGTCTTGAAGAACTTTTAAACTCAGGTGACGAGGAGATGCAGGCTATCGCTCAAGAAGAGATAGAGCCTGCAAAAGAAAATGTTGCTTCCTTAGAACATGAGTTGCAGTTGCAATTGCTGCCTCACGACGAGCGCGATGATTGTGACTGTTTTCTTGAGATACGCGCCGGCACCGGCGGCGATGAGGCAGCTCTTTTTGCCGGAGATCTTTTTAAGATGTATTCCCATTATGTGCAGTCAAAAGGCTGGACCTTGGAAATCGTTTCATCTTCGGAAGGTGAAATGGGCGGATTTAAAGAGCTGATTGCCAAACTTTCAGGTGAAGGTGCCTACGGCTACATGAAGTTTGAATCAGGCGGTCATCGTGTGCAGCGCGTGCCGGTTACCGAAACTCAAGGCAGAGTGCATACTTCTGCCTGTACGGTGATGGTGTTGCCGGTGATCCCGCCTGCTAAAGCTCCGGTTATAAACCCGGCAGATCTCAGAATTGACACCTATCGCTCCTCAGGCGCAGGCGGTCAGCATATTAACAAGACCGATTCGGCCATACGTATTACCCACTTGCCTACGGGAATAGTGGTGGAGTGTCAGGATGAGCGTTCGCAACATCAAAACCGAGCCCGGGCTATGGAGGTTTTGTATTCACGTCTTGCCAAACTTGAAGAAGACAAGCGTAATGCCGAAGCGTCACAGATGAGACAGAGCATCTTAAGTTCCGGTGACAGATCCGACCGTATCCGTACTTATAACTTCCCTCAAGGACGCGTCACCGATCATCGTATAGGTCTTACCGTTTACCGCTTGGATGAAGTACTTTCAGGCTCTCTTGATCTTCTGTTAAAACCGGTTATAGAAGAGTTCAAGGCAGAGCAGCTTGCAGATATGGCCAAGGACAGTGCGCTGTGAATATAGCCGGGGCTTTGCTGTTCGGCCGTAACGAACTTTTAAAAGCAGGCGTTGAAAGCCCCGCTTTGGAATCGAGGCTTTTGCTTTCATATCTTACGGGATTAAGTCACAGTGCGCTGATAATCCATGACGATGAGCTGCTGGATGAAGCGCTGTTGCAGCGTTTTAAAGAGCTTCTGAAAAAGCGTGCTACCGGTTACCCCGTTGAATATATTCTTGAGCAAAAGGAGTTTTGGGGACTTAAACTTAAGGTTACTCCTGATACTCTGATCCCAAGAGCCGATACCGAGACTTTGGTCGAGCAGGCTTTAAACACAGATTTTTCATCAGTGTTGGATCTTGGTACCGGCAGCGGTGCGGTTATTTTGGCTATAAAAAAAGAAAGACCGAAGGCGCAGTGTTTTGCCTGTGATCTCAATGAAGGAGCTCTTGAAGTTGCAAAATTTAATGCCGCAAATCTTGGGCTCCTGGTTGAGTTTTCCAAAAGTTCGTGGTTTGAAGCCTATAAAGGAAGATCTTTTGATCTCATAGTCTCTAATCCGCCGTATATAGAAGACGGGGATGAGCATCTTAAGCACAGTTCTTTGCCATTTGAACCTTTGTGCGCTTTAACTTCGGGAAAAGACGGTCTTGATGATATACGCATCATCATTAAAGGCGCGCGTGAACATTTAAATAAACACGGAATACTTATGCTTGAGCATGGTTATAACCAGGCTTTTGAGGTTCGCAAACTTTTATCGGAGAACGGTTTTGTTAATGTAGGCACCGTGCGCGATCTAGGAGGAAATGAAAGAGTAAGCTTTGGCACCTGTTTTTAATTACGGGCTTTGACTCTGAAGCCCGTAAATTAAATAAACCAAACGTTCACATTCCTGCTTTGTCTTATGCAAGGAACTTCTTGATTTCAGGGTTCTTCGCCGCCATACCTGACAAATCATCATCTGACAAGCCTAATGCATCCTTGAGCATGTCAAGATTGACGCCTTTTTTTAATAACGCGATGAAATTGTTTTCTTTGTTTTTCCGGGCACCGATGACTTCGCCTTTTTGTATTCCTCTGGCTTCACCGATAGCTTCGCCTTTTTGCATTCCTATGGCTTCGCCTTTTTGCATCCCTATGGCTTCGCCTTCTTGCATTCCTATGGCTTTGCCTTTTTTTACTCCTTCAGCTTCACGCTCCGACATGGCAGTCTCATAGTCCATTCTGGCCATCTGGCGGTTAACGTACATACGTTTTTCATCTTCATTCATGAAAAACAGATCGTAGGATT
>CALBLB010000252.1 GCA_937896115.1 uncultured Succinatimonas sp. | reverse complement strand
GGTGTGAAAAAAACGTCTTTTCCTTTTTTTAAAGTATTTGTTTCTGGTTGTCAAATCTTAAATTTTGTAAGACTTCAGACAATCATGTTCTCTTTTTATTACTGTCTGAAGATCCTGAAAAAGCTAGGTCAGTTAACTTTCTCATAATTGGGAACAAACCATAAACCGTTATTATGGTTGTTCATATATTCAGCAAATTCTTTTGAGCGATATGCTTTCACTATATCCTGTGCCCAGACAGCATCTTTGTCTTCTTCTCTTGTCACCAGTTGCAACATCAGGTGCGGCAATACGGTTTCGTTTGCCAGTGAAGTTTTGGGATCGATATGTGAATTGTAAACTACGGAGCCGGTGATCACTATATAGTCAAAATCTGTAGCCACCGCCGGAATGTTAAGCGAGCGCATTTCGGTAAATTTTAAATGGTGAGGATTTTCTACTATATCGTTTTGACACACGGTTGACAGATCTTTTTTAGGATCCAGCTTGATTAAACCTATTTTTTGCAAAATGGCATAAGCACGGGCGTTGTTGGCAGCGTCATGAGGTACGGCTATGCTGTCACCGTCTGCAACTTCGGCTAAAGAGTTTTTGCGTCCTGGGTAAATTCCGGAAGGAACGGTAGGGATCTCGGTTAATGCAACAAGGTGTCCGTTTTGATTTTTATTGAAGGTATTCATGAACGCTATATGTTGTTCTACATTAAAATCCACTTCACCGTCATTTAAAGCTATATCGGCTAATTGCAGATCGGCAAGATCGATTGCTTTGACGGTGTAACCTTCTTTTTCCAAAATAGGTTGTATGCCTGAGATAAAAAGTTCTGAATAAGGTCCCATGGCCTTTGAAAAAGTAAGAGCAGGGTGGGAAGGGTCAAAAGCGTTGGCTGAACTTAACCATAAAGCTGACGAGAGTAACAACCAGACTTTCTTAGAACTTTTTAACATTAAAGTGATCCTTATGAAGTTAAAAAAAACGGAAGGAGTTTCGCTCAAATTTAGCAAGATCATGAACCATAACTAAATTAGGGATTTCAGATCCCGAC
>CALBLB010000251.1 GCA_937896115.1 uncultured Succinatimonas sp. | reverse complement strand
TTACATAGTACTACGCTTAAGTACGCGTAAGGCAAAAAGCAGATCTGAGGGGGAAAATATGGGATGGTAGGGCTTTACAAGTGTTAAAATTCTCCCTTGTTTTCACATCAGGTGAAAACTAGCAGCCTAAGGCGCAACCTTGGCATCAGTTAACTTTCCGGAATAATAAATGCAATTACAGCAAGCCAACGATGGCATGATGATGGACCTTTATGAACTCACCATGTCCAACGGTTTCTTTGCCAGCGGTAAAGCCGGCACTCGTGCCGTCTTTGATGTTTTTTATCGTCACAATCCCGATCAGGGCGGTTTCTCTATCTTTGCAGGGCTCGGACAGGCTCTTGAATGGATAAAAAGTCTGCATTTTACGGGACGCGATGTTGATTATCTGAAATCACTGAAGATCTTCAGACCGGAATTTTTGGATTATTTAAGAGAGTTCCGTTTCAGCGGAGATGTTTATGCCTTTGACGAAGGCACTATCATGTACCCGAATGAGCCGGTGCTTTCGGTTCATGCTTCCTTGGCAGAATGCATGTTTCTTGAAACGGCAGTACTTGCTATGATCAATCATCAGTCTTTGATTGCAACCAAGGCACGCCGTATGGTCAGAGCTGCTCAAGGACGTCCCATTGCCGATTTCGGTGCTCGTCGTGCTCACAATATCGATGCGGCTTATTACGGCGCCCGCGCTTCATATATAGGCGGTTTGGTGGCAACTTCTACCTTGGAGGCTGCCGAAGACTTCGGAATTCCCGCATCCGGAACCATGGCTCACAGTTGGGTGATGTCGTTTGATGAAGAATATGAGGCTTTCAAAGCTTATGCTTCAGAATATCCTGACAATACCCTTTTGCTTATCGATACTTATGACGTGATGCGTTCCGGATTGCCCAATGCCGTAAAGCTTGCGCATGAGTTTTTGGAGCCGCAGGGCAAACGTTTAAAAGGCGTACGCATAGACTCAGGGGATTTAGCTTATCTTTCCAAAAAGATCCGCAAGGTTTTGGATAAAGAGGGGCTTGAAGATGCCATCATCGTGGTTACCAACAGTCTTGATGAAAACACCATTTCGTCACTTTTGACTCAGGGAGCCAAGGTAAACAGTTTCGGCATAGGTGAGAGGCTCATCACGGCTATGTCCGATCCCATTTTGGGCGGAGTTTACAAGATGGCCGCCATTGAAGAAAACGGTGTCATGGTTCCCAGGATCAAGGTCTCGGAAACTGCTGAAAAGATCACCAATCCGGGGATCAAGCAGGTGTGGCGCATTTACAATCACGATCATAAAGCTGTAGCCGATCTGATCGCCGGTATTGATGAAAAGGTGGATCTTTCAAAGCCGTTCCATTACATCGATCCGGTTAATCCCTGGCGTGATCGCGCTTTTACTTCTGATTTCTCCGCCAAACCCTTGCAGCATCTGTATATAAAAGACGGAGTGCAGGTACGGGAGCAGCCCAAACTTTCAGAAATACGTGAATATGTCGCCTCACAGTTGCGCGATGAGATTTGGGAAGAAGAACAGCGCTTTGAAAATCCGCATGTGCATTTTCTCGATATGACGCCGCGCTATTTCAAGATGAAACAGGATCTGCTGGAAAATATGCGTCAGAAAGTGGCGTTAATCAGTGATCGCAATCAGTGATCGCCAAGACGGATAACGGACGATTCATAGTAACTCGAATTTAGCAAGTTTTTATATCACACTAAACTCGGGTAGCGAAAAAGA
>CALBLB010000250.1 GCA_937896115.1 uncultured Succinatimonas sp. | reverse complement strand
CATAAACATAGCTTTGATAAAAGGATACAACGATGTGGTTTAAAAGCGCCCGCCTCTATACTGTAGATCTCAGTGAACTCGGGGATACTATAAACGATGAGATCCAATTTGAAGATGCCTTGCAAGGAGCCCCGTTTCGTCCCGTACAGGGCAATGAGATCTCAAGCATAGGTTTCGTTCCTTTATATGGAGACAATACCCCTTACTCGTTTAAGACCGCGGGCGGATATTTTTGCAAATTAGTTGAAGAAACCAAGCTTCTGCCATCATCCGTGATCAAAACCCAGTTACAAGAGCTCATTGCTGTCAAAGAGCAGGAATTGCAACGTGAACTGCGTAAAAATGAGAAGGAATCCTTAAAAACCGCACTTACTGGTAAACTGCTCTCTCAGGCTTTTGCCACACGCCGCGAAATGTTGGTGTACATCCATGTCGAGCACGGGATCTGCGCCGTCTCGGCATCTTCTGCCAAACGTGCTGAAAAAGCATTGGCCATGTTGCGCGAGGCCTTGGTAAGTTTTCCTGCCAAAGTTCTGCAACCGCGTTGTGCCGTTGAAGAGCGCATGACCTCCTGGATCTCGGATAAAGAGATCCCGGCAGATTTCACCGTGGGAACCGACGTCGTCTTAAAGAGCACCGACGATGAAGGCGGAGTGATCCGCATTTCCCGTGAGGATTTGAGTTCTGACGAGATAGCCGTTCACATTCAGGCCGGCAAAGTAGTGACCGAGTTGCAACTGCTCTACAGCGACTCTTTAAGTCTGGTGCTGACCTCGGATCTGTCATTTAAACGCATACGCCCTACCGATCAATATCTTGAAAAGAATCTTCCTGAAAAAAGCGATGATCGCATAGCTGATCTGCAAGCTCATCTGGTATTACAAGGAGCTCTTTTGGACGAGCTGTCCTGCCGCATTCTGGAGATTTTTGACTGTGAGCGTTGAACTGCTGTCACCTGCAGGTTCGCCTGAAAACCTGCACTTTGCTTTAAATTACGGGGCCGATGCCGTCTATGCGGGAGTTCCGCGCTGGTCGTTGCGC
>CALBLB010000249.1 GCA_937896115.1 uncultured Succinatimonas sp. | reverse complement strand
CAGCGTATGGTGAAAGATGCCGTGACTGCTGCCGGTCTGACTTTTCCTGCGGAAGATCCCGATGATCATGATTCAACAGCCGCGCGTTTCGGCAGATTGTTGCAACAAGAAAGTCTGCCTTTTTTAGTTCTGCTGATTGATGAATACGACGCGCCTTTAAACTCCTGCATGCATGATCGAGAATTGTTTGCCAAGGTTCATGCTCAGTTACAGTTATTCTTCAGCGTGATCAAAGCCAACGGCGGCAAATTCCGCTTTTTGTTCATGACGGGTATTTGTAAGTACAGAAATCTGGATATTTTTTCAGGTAACAACAACATAACCGATGTTTCGCTGTATACGGATTTCGGAACTTTATTAGGTTATACCGATGAAGAGGTAAGACATTGCTTTGCGCCCTTTGTAGAGAACGCCGCAACGGTTCTCGGAATAAGTTTTGAAGAATGTATAAGTCGTTTAAAACAGCACTACGACGGCTTTTGCTTTGACGAGAAAGCCTCAAGTCATGTATTTGCTCCTTGGTCGGTATTAAGTTTTCTGCGCAATCCAGCCAGGGGATTTAAAAACTATTGGTATGATTCTGGCGGGCAGTCGGCAGTATTACTCAATTACATCAAAAATCACAGTCTGCTTTCACCTGAAGAGTACGGCAAAGATCAGTACGTGTCATTTGAAGATCTGGATTCAAGCCAGGAGCTTGAGGTGATCAATCCGCAGGTGCTGTTAACCATGGCAGGATACCTGACTATAAAAAAAGCAGATCCCGACGGCGATCTGTTTACGGTGAATTACCCTAATGAAGAGGTAAGAACCTCCATTCGCAGGTTGTATGCAGATAAGATCTTTATCAAAGCACCAAAATACGTAATTGGCATGTCGGCATTGGCACTGTTCTCGCAGGAAAGTCCTGAACAGATAGTCCCGCTTTTAAATCAGGTGTTTGAGAAGATAGATTATGCCCGTTACCCGATCAAGGATGAAGCTTCCTTACGAGGGTATTTGCAGATGTATGTTGAAGGCGGCGGTATAGATACCGTTACGGAGAAGCATAATGCCTACGGCAGAAGTGATTTGGAATTCGTAGCTCAGAAACGTTACGTGGTAATAGAGCTTAAGTTTTCAAAAGACGCTGATGATGAAGAGCTCCTGCTTAAAAAAGCGGTGACTCAAATAAAGGAAAAACATTACGGAGAGCAAAGTCATCCTGAACTTGAGCATATACGTATGGCTTTGGTGTTTTCCAAAGACAAAAGGCAGTTTGTGAAGTCGCTGGTACTTTAGGAGAGTGTATGTCTTTTGACATCAGAGAATTTGCCAAGCTTCCGCGATCACAGGAAAATTTCACCGCATTGCGCAGAAACGGCAAAATTTATGTGGATAAAACGGCCATGATCTACGATCTGGCTTTTACTGAGGATAAGTATTTCATCTCAAGGCCGCGGCGCTTTGGCAAAACGCTGCTTATAAGCACTCTTGAGTCCTTATTCAGATACGGGCTCAGGGATTTTAAAGGACTGGCCATAGAAAAACTTTGGCATGATCATACTTACCCTGTCATCCATCTGGATTTTTCAAACTGTAATGTCAAAGAAAGCGTTGAAGAGTTTAAAAATGATTTCCAGCGTATGGTGAAAGATGCCGTGACTGCTGCCGGTCTGACTTTTCCTGCGGAAG
>CALBLB010000248.1 GCA_937896115.1 uncultured Succinatimonas sp. | reverse complement strand
AGAGTACCGATTTTATACAGAGGGGATACTGGTCGTATCCCCTTTTTTCGTCATTTAAGCCATAAGGAATTTTTGTATGTTTGATCCTCAAAAGTTGAGCGAAGCAGAGTATGACGCATTATGTGAATATGCCAAGGATTTGTTCGTATTCTCGGCAACAGAATCGCTCAGTGTCAATGATCCCAAACAATATGCCGAATTGCTTAGGTATTCAGAAGCATGTTCACAGTGGTCGTATGCATTGGATGCGGCAACTATGACGATTGATCCGGAAGAATGCGGCAGCGGAGATCCCATCAGAGTTACGATCTCCTGCGTTTTTCAAGGGGAAGGCAAAAGTCGCTGTGTAGATGTTGCCGATGTCTATTTTACCCTTGAAGGGATGGATGAAAGACTGGGAACCGTAGTGTGGTTCCCAGAGCGTGATTCTTGGCGTTAAATTAAAATTACGGTTTTATGGTTATGGGGGTTCCTACATCTACCATATCTAAAAAAACGTCAAGATCAGGATTTAAAAGAGCTATACAACCGTTGGTCCAGTTGGTGCGTTGTACTGTCTCCTGATAATCGCCGCGACTTGCAGGTTGTCCGTGTACCATGATCATACCACCGGGTCTTTTCCCGTATTCTCTGGCATTGGCAATGTCTTTAGAATTCGGATATGAAATGTGGAAGGCTTTGTAGTAATTCGAATTATTTTTGACGTAGTCCAAGGTATACGTGCCTTCAGGAGTACGTCTGTCTCCTTCAAAGCGTTTGGGACCTTCTGGCCGGTCGGATAAAGCTATCCAGAACTTTTTGATGATTTTATCGTTGTGCATGAGCATCATTTCATGACGTAATTTATGCACAATCACATGATCGACCAAACCTTTTTTTTGGACGGTAGAACTGCCGTCGGCATATAAAGGCAAACCGCTTATGCGTTTTAACTTTGTATAGTCAAACTCTTCATCGTAAGCTATTCCGCTTTGTACTGCAGCAGATAAAAGGTCGTTCGGTACGGGGTGAAAAGCCGAAGCTTGTGATGATAAAAATAACAATGAAGATGCTATCAGAACTAAAGCTTTTTTCACTTAGCTATCCTGGGCAAAGATGCCGATTAATCAAGT
>CALBLB010000247.1 GCA_937896115.1 uncultured Succinatimonas sp. | reverse complement strand
CTATTTACCCAAATGCCCAAATGGGTGGTGACCGCGAATTAGTAGAAGGTGTTCAATCAGGAAGCCTTGGTATCACCACATCATCACCGGCTCCTCAGGCAAGCTTCGTTCCAAGCGCTGCAATCTTTGACTTACCTTTTGCCTTTGCCACTGTTGATGACATCGACAAAGTCTTTAAAGATCCTGAATTTATAAAAGCTTTAGGCGCCGAATATGACAAAGCTGGGTTGCATTTACTGGGGATTGCCAACTTAGGTTTTCGCATTACTACAGCCAACAAAGCCATAAATTCACCAGCGGATCTCAAAGGACTTACGATTAGAACCATGGAGAACAAAAACCATATAGCCATGTGGAGAGCCTTGGGAGCCAACCCTACACCGCTGGCTTTCAATGAACTGTATACAGCTTTACAGCAAGGGACCGTCGATGCTCAGGAAAATCCCATGGAGCTGATTTGGACTCAGAAATATTACGAGCAACAGACCGATATCAGTAAGACTAATCATATTCCTCACTGCATTTGCTGGATCATGAATAAAGATCAGTACGATTCCATGACCGAAGAACAGCAACGTGAAGTTGACGATGCCATGGCATATGCAATTAGCGCCGGCGAACAATACATACGCAACCATGATGCAGAATACGAAAAGAAGCTTACTGATGCAGGAAGAAAGATCCATACCTTATCCCCTGAACAACTCGGCAAATTTAAAGCTCTCGTCACCGATCTTTATCCTTCCATAGAAAAACAAGTCACTCCTGAAGTCTTTAAGGCTTATACAAAATACATGAAGTAATTTTTTAGGACTATCAAATGCGAAGTGGAAACACTTCGCATTATAAGGATGAATTATGAGTAAATTCATTACGATAGATATTGGAAGTAGCTTCGTAAAGGCCGCTCTTTTTGACCTTGACTCCAGCACACTCGTTGCAAAAGATAAGCGTTCTTCCCCGCAGAAAATTTTAAAAAGCGATCCGAATTGCTTTGAAGTTCCTGCCGAATGCTATGTGGAACTGGTGCGAGACCTCCTTGACAAGCTTACTGCTGGGAACAGTGATATAACCGGATTGTTGCTATCCACGCAAATGCACGGAGTGGTATTTAAACCGGAAAACGCAGAGCCTGTTTACATCTCCTGGCAAGATCAACGTTGCATAGAAAAAAACGGAGAATTTTCTTATCTTGAAGAGCTCAAGAAAAAAATTGCTCCTGAGGACATGTTACATCACGGCGTTTATTTAAAACCCATGATGGGATTATGCAATCTCTACACAGCAATACAGAAAAAACAGTTTTCTCCTAAAGGTGAACTGTTCTCACTTGGATCTTACATCTCCAGCAGACTATGCGGTAAGAATATTTGTCATCCGCACAATGCCGCTCCCATAGGCCTTATCAATGTCGATACCGGAGACATTGACGAAAAATTAATAGAAACTTTAGGTCTTGAAAAAATCAAATTACCGCAAATTACCAAATCTGATAACGAAGTTGTGGGAGAAATAAGTTTAAACGGCAACAAAATCAAAATATATCCTGATTTCGGAGACATGCAGATTGCGGCATTAGGATCAAGAATTGGGAAAGGATGTGCTCTTATTAACATAGCAACTGCAAGTCAGGTTATGTATGTCACCGACAGCCTTAAACCAGGTATTTTTGAAACCCGGCCTTTCTTCGGCGGACTGTATTTAAGAACAATCTCTCAATTACCATCAGGCAGAACCTTAAAAGTTATCATCGACTTTCTAAAACAAAGTGTTCAAAGCCTGTGCGGAGCAAATTTATCAGATGACGATATCTGGACAAAAGTACATTCCCTGCTTAAAGAAGAGCAACACAGCAAAAGCAAATCTTTAAGCATAGATCCGTATTTTTATGCCTCCGGTAGTCATCTTGACGGCGGGAATATCAGCAGGATCACCGCAGATAATTTAAATATCAGTCAAATATTTAAAGCAATGTTTGTAGCAATGGCTCACAGCTACCGTGAACATCTTGAACAGCTCGGTAATTACGATGGGATTTCCAAAATTGTTTGTGCCGGCGGTGTTTCCTTTAAAGTTCCGGAACTTATAGAAAAAATCCGTCTGGCTACAAAGAAAGACTGTCAGCTACCGATCATGCAAGATGAAGCAATTTTCGGGATGTTCATTGCAGCCATGTACTGTTCTGGAAACATTTCCTCTGTATATGACAACAACGACTTAACTCTCACAATTAAAGAATAATGAAGGGAAAAATCATGGATGCTTTCAAAGAAAAAATCTGCAACCAAAAAAACGTGATCGGAACCATGATTTCGGAGATATCAACCCCGAATCTTGTAAGAATGCTTAAATCAGCCGGGTATGAATTCGTATTCGTAGACTGTGAACACGGTTATTTTGATTTCAACGAAATTGCAAATATTACCTCGGTAGGAAACGGTTTCGGGATCAAGGTGATAGTGAGAGTTCCATCCGTACAAAGAGAGTTTATTACCAAAGTTATGGATATAGGGGTGGATGGTTTGTTACTTCCACAGATCGATACAATACAACAAGCGAAGGATGCAGTTCAATTTGCAAAATACGCCCCGCTTGGTCAAAGAGGGATCTCAACTACCAGAGCTCATACCGGATATCACGTAGATTCCTTGCCAGACTACCTGAAAACAGCTAATGACAGAACTGTTTTACTTGCCCAAATAGAATCAAGAGAAGCCGTAGCCAATTCATTTGATATTGCTGCAGTAGAAGGAATCGACGGACTAATTATAGGGCCAAACGACATGGCTGCCGAAAGCGGGATCCCTGGTCAAGTTTTTGCACCGGAAGTCAAAGAAATGGTAGCTAAGGTCATAAAAAACTGCCACAAAGCAGGAAAATCCCTGGGAATTGTAGACGGTAACATCGAACGACTGCATTACTGGCAATCACAAGGCATGAATATTTTCTGCATAGGCAGTGAAGTTCACATGATCTTAAAAGGAGCAAAAGAAAACATGAAAGCTTTTAAAGCAGAATGACCGCTTTACAGCTTTTTTAGTTTAAATCTCTTTTTTATCAGGTCCTTCCTTAATCAAAGTTAAGGAAGGACTTTTTTAGTTGACCGTATTCGTTTTTTGACTTCATGACGTCAGTTCCTGTCAAAAATCTTGACTAAAGCGTTACAATTTCGTTTCCAAACAAAACAGCACATTAATCAACTTTTACCGTTACTCCATGAGAACCATAGAACTGCTCGCCCCCGCCAAAAACTTAGAATGCGGCTTGGCTGCCATAGACAGCGGAGCCGATGCCGTATATATAGGAGGCCCGTCGTTCGGCGCCCGTGTCAATGCACCAAACAGCCTTGATGACATCAAAAAACTCTGCGATTATGCCCATCTCTTCGGAGCCAGGATCCATGTAACCGTCAATACCATCTTAAATGACGAAGAGCTAAAAAATGCCCGGGAGCTTACTTTCAAACTCTATGATGCCGGAGTCGATGCACTCATCATTCAGGATCTCGGGCTTTTAAACGGTGCTCTGCCGCCTTTAGAACTGCATGCCAGTACCCAGCAGAACAATCAAACTCCTGAAAA
>CALBLB010000246.1 GCA_937896115.1 uncultured Succinatimonas sp. | reverse complement strand
AGATCTTGGAGAGTTGCTCTTGAAGCAGCTAAACGTTTACCAGTTAAAAGTTAAGGATTAAAAATGGCAAAAAAGCAAACTCCCGGGCTTAAACGAATAGTTAAAGCTGCAGGGTACAGTATGAAAGGTATTAAGGCCGGTCTTGAAAATGAAGCTGCAGTGCGCCAGGAAACCTTGCTTGCAGTTATCTTGACCGTGCTTGCTTTTTTTGTATATCAAGATCTGTCGGAACTGTTGTTGCTCATCATTTTACCTTGGCTTACCGTAGCCTTTGAACTTGCCAATTCTGCAATTGAAGCTGTGGTTGATCGTATAGGCTCTGAATGGAATGAACTTTCAGGCAGAGCCAAAGATTTGGGATCTGCCTGTGTATTCGTACTTTTGATTTTGACTTTGATAACCTGGCTTGCAGTACTGCTGGAACACTTCGGGATCATTTAATTTGATGAGAAGTCACGAATATTACATGGAACTGGCTTTGGCGCAGGCTCAGCTTGCCTGGTCCATAGGTGAAGTTCCTGTAGGCGCGGTAGTGGTTGACGGCGATGGCAACGTGGTCGGGGCAGGATGCAACCGTACTTTGTCCTCTCACGATCCGTCGGCTCATGCAGAAATGGTGGCTTTGCGCAACGTAGGGCAGTCTCTTAAGAACTACCGTTTGCCGGATCTTACCATGTATGTGACGCTTGAACCCTGTACCATGTGTTCGGGGCTTTTGATACATGCAAGACTCAAAGCTTTGTATTTTGGTGCTCCCGATCCGCGTACCGGTGCGTGCGGAAGCGTCTACAATGTCTTGGGTGACAAAAGACACAACCATCAGGTGCAGTTTTACGGCGGGATCTTAAAAGAGCGCTGTGCCAAAATTTTGGTGGATTTTTTTAAATTAAGACGCCGGCAGATCAAACAAACCAAATCAAAACGCATAGCGCAGACTTTGGGATTGCAAAAAACAGAGTCTAACGTGACCCAAAATAAAAAAAATGACAAAGCCTGCAAATTAAAATTGACCAATGCCCTCTGTTGTAAGATGATCATCCAAAAGCGGACAGGGAAAAAGGAGCTGAATGTGAAAAGCCGCAACAGCATACGTAACGAAATAAACAATATTTATAACTCCAAGATCACGCTGTGGTTGACCGAGCACGTTAAGAATAACAAAGAAATTCAGGGCTTTCCTATCCGCATTTACCTTGGAGCTCCGGCGCGCGAGGAGGAAATAGCTGCTGATAAAGAGCTGTTTTTGGCTTTTTGCGATGACTGGCACCGGGAGTTGGCCGCAGGCAAGGTTGATTTTATTGAAAAAGAATTCCGCAGCATAGGTAAGGTTGAGGTTCCGGTCCATCTGGTCTTTGAAAAGCCTGAGGAAATCGTAGCCTGGTGCGGTCACCTTGTAGAGTATCGCACCGCATTAAAACGTCTGGATATAGTTGCAGAACGCATTCCTTCGCTAGTAGACAGTGCTCTTGAAAATATTTCAAGCCTGACCTCTCTTGAAGATCTTGATTTTAAACGTTTTGTAGAAGTATGCCGTTGGCTCTTAAAGCATCCTTCAAGCGGCAGCATGATACGTCAGATGAATCTGCGCGGAGTAGATTCAGCGTGGTTTGAAGAACATCGCGGCTTGCTGTTGCAGTTTTTACGCTCTTACCTAAAGTTAAATCCCTTAAGAAAGGATTTAAGACAACTTGGTCTGGTCCCTCCTCCGCAATTGGTACGCGCAGTGGTATTGGATCCGTCATTACGTAAAAAAGTAGGAAGTTTGCGTTATCTGGCATTTACGGCTGCAGAGGCTCAGACTTTGGAGCTTAAGAGCAACAAAGTCATCTTTATGGAAGATCTTACTTCAGCCTTGTCTTTGCCCGATATTCCCGGTACTGTCGCGGCGATTTTGCCCAACGGTTCGTTAAAGCAGTTATGCTCTGCAGAATGGATCGCACAGTCTCAGTGCCTATTTTTAGGATCGGTAGGTTTCGGGGCTTTGGTAAGACTTAACAATATAAGGGTTTACCTTCCCAAAACTCAGTCGCGCCTTTTAAATGAAGATTTCTTCCTGGAAAACGAAGATCTGTGGAGTGCTGATTATCTTACCTCCTCACAGGTTCCGGTGGAGACGCCTCTTTTGCTTACAGCTGAAGAAAAAGCTCTTTACAACCTTTTTGTTGACAGGATAGTAAGACAGCAATCTGTGAATATTCCTCAGGAAAGGGTGCCTTTTGACATATTGTGTCTTGCCGCAGGTGCGGTTTTGCCGCCGGCAAATTCAGAGCATGTAGAAGAAGATACTAAAACCTCAAAAAAAGAAAGTACATCTGAAAATACCAACATAGTAAAAGAACAGCCTGAGCTTAAAAAACCAGAGGATCCAAAAGATCATGAAAATCAGGAAGATGAAAGTCCTGAATTGTCTGATCTCGAATCTCTTTAAAAAATTTGCAAGACGGGAATTGTTGCCTTTACTTTGGTGAACAATTTTTGTCTGAGACGAGCTTCTGTATGTACACACAAATTTTGAGAAGTTTGTACAGGCAGAAGCTCTTTTTTCTGTGATTTTGTCGATTTAAAAATGTAGCTCTATGACAGGGATCTTGAAAGACTCACAAAACATAAGTACGCGAAAGAATATCGGTACCGGGGTAATGGTTTTTTCTGTGCTTCAAGAAAACAATAGTTATTATGTCGACAAAACGTCATTCATTAAGGATTTAATAAATGACGGGAAAACCACCCTTTTATTTACCCGTCCCCGCCGTTTCGGAAAGACTCTTACCCAGAGCATGCTTAAAGAATTTCTGTGCTTGAATTATGAAGAACGAGCTGATCATGATGAAAAATTGCACAAACTTTTTGACCATTTGCAAATAGGTGCAGATCAGGAATTTTGCAAGCAACATATGGGGCGCTATCCGGTAATTTTTATTTCATTCAAAGGAATTGATCAATCTTCTTATGAAGGCATGCGCTCAGAGCTTATACTTTTGATACGAACTTTGTACCGTTCATTTGCTTTTCTTACGGAGCGCAGTCCGATCGGCAAGCTTTATCTTAATGCGTTCAGCGATTATGCAGAGCTTAATAATTTAAAACCAAGGACTGATGTGGATGGCCAGATCACCAGCAGTCTTGGTTTTTTGTGTGAACTTTTAAATAAAGTCTACGATCAAAAAGTCGTAGTTCTGATAGATGAGTACGACGTACCTATC
>CALBLB010000245.1 GCA_937896115.1 uncultured Succinatimonas sp. | reverse complement strand
TGAGGTTACTGTTTTCGGTGACGACATAGATATGGATCAGGATTGGGATAACGGTATCTTCCGTGACAACTTTAACGGCACCTGGCCTGCTTTAGACGGACATATGGTGTTTTTGGAAACTACAGCAGATCTTGAAGATTACAACTATTATTCCATTCCGGTGATATTAAACGGGATCAAATCAAGCATAGAAGCTTTATACGATTTCAAAGCAAAAAAATACGTGGTATTAGGAGCAAGAAGAATAAATTCTGCAGGAATGCCTGATAAAAATCTGATCAAGCTTAAATCAGGAGACAAAATCACTACCTTAATGCAAAGGATGAACAACGGCGAACAGGATACTTCAGAAGTACAAGTAGAAACTTTTGCCTTAAGCAAAAATTGGGAACTTAATGACAAAGAACTTCCAGATGGTACCTATGCTTATATGTTCAGCATGTCCGATATTCAAGGAAATGAAGCTCTTTCCGATGTTTCTTTCATAAAAATAAAAGGGAACGACATAACCTACGGAGAAATGTGATCCCAGAAAGCCTCAACAGAAAAATTACCGAATACATCCTTCTTTTTCCCTGGATTAAGAAGGATGTAAGTCTTGGGAAAAATCCGATTTGTTATCAGTCTACGTGTCAAAGCATTCTTAATGTTAAAATCTGCACGTATAACCGAGGTAATTATGGCAATCCGTGAAATAGTTATTTTTCCCGACGAAAGACTCAGACTTCCAAATACAGAAGTGTCTGAATTTGGTCCGAAACTCAAATCCCTTACCGACGACATGTTTGAAACAATGTATGCCGAAGAAGGTATAGGCCTTGCAGCTCCGCAAATAGGTATCAATCAAAGATTAGTAGTAATCGATATTCCTGATGACAACGGTCAACAAGGTAAAAATCCATTGATCATGGTCAACCCTAAAATCACCGCCGTATCAGATCACCAAGTTGAATCCGAAGAAGGTTGTTTATCTGTTCCAGGGTATCAGGATAAAATCGAACGTTTTGACAAAATCTCAGTATCCTTTCAGGATATCAGCGGCAATCACCACGCTATGGAAAATGTCGAAGGACTGCTTGCCATATGCATGCAACACGAAATAGAACATCTTTCAGGGAAACTCTTTATTGACCACCTTTCAAGACTAAAGCGTGATCGCTTAAAAAAGAAATTCGGAAAAATATTAAAAGACAGACAATCTTCCAAAGAATAAGAGGCTTGCAATGGATCAAAAAATCGTTTTCGCAGGCACTCCTGACTTTGCTGCAATAAGTCTTAAAGCTTTGCTTGATGCAGGTATACGACCATGCGCTGTATACACCATGCCTGATCGACCTGCAAAACGCGGTCATCATTTAACTCCTTCGCCAGTAAAAGAACTGGCACTACAACACGGACTTGACGTACGTACTCCGGAAAACTTCAAATCTGAAAAAGAGTTACTGTCTTTTGAAGAATTGCATGCCGATCTCTGTATTGTGGTAGCTTACGGCATGATCCTTCCGGAACGGATCCTCAATGCTCCCAGACTGGGATGTATAAACGTTCACGGTTCACTGCTCCCTGCTTACCGCGGTGCCGCACCTATTCAACGCTCTTTGCTTGACGGATGTGAGAAAACCGGTATTTCCATCATGCAACTTGTAAGAAAACTTGATGCAGGTGATGTTTTTGTAAGCGAAAGTTTGCCTATAGATAAAAAAGACACTTCTGGAACGCTTTTTGACAAACTGGCTAAATTAGGCGCCCAAACCTTACTCAAATATTTAGGTCCAATTCTGGCAGGGACGATCCGTGCCATTCCGCAGGACGAGAACAAGGTCACTTATGCCGAAAAAATCACCAAAGACATGTCTCCGCTGAATTTTTATCAAAGTGCAACGAAACTTGATCTTATGATCCGCGGACTTAACCCGTGGCCGGTAGCAACTGCAACACTTGACGGGGTATGTTACAAAATTTTCGAAGCAGTCCCGATATCAAGTGGAATACATAAACACCCAGGAGAAATATTGTCATTTGGCAAGGAAGGCATAGAAATAGCCTGCTCCGACGGTTCTCTCATGGTAAAGGTCCTGCAATCTCCTGGCAAGGGTAGAGTAAATGCGGCTGATTTTGCCAGATCTTGTCCGCAGAAATTCGAGGGAAAGAGTTTTGACTGCAACTGTTCTGCATCTTAAAAAAAATACATCCGTTAAACTGACAAAAAAAAATCCTCACTATGCAATAAAACGCAATGCGCCGGTAGGAATAAAGAAACAAACAGCTACCGGTTCTGCCACGCGCGCCGCTGCTGCCATGGCTGTTGCTGCAGTTGAAAACGGAAAATCTCTTACCAAAACTCTGCCTTTTTACCTGCAGAATATGGATGCCAGAGATCGTGCTTTAGTTCAGGAAATTGTCTACGGAACCTTAAGGCACCGTCGTCTTCTTTCTGAAAGACTAAAAGACCTTCTGGATCACAGCATTACCAAACGATTTGAAAACAGCCGTGCATTATTGTTGTGTGCTCTGTATCAGATCGTTTTTACCAGAATTCCTTCGCATGCTGTCGTAGCCTCAACCGTAGGAGCTTGTCAACTGTGCAAATGCAAAAACATGACAGGTATGGTGAACGCCGTATTACGTCGTTTTCTTCGGGAAAAAGCTGAAATTAATAAAGAAGGAAAAACTCCCGAAATCCTTTATTCAACACCAGACTGGTTATATAAGAATTTAGAAAAAAAATACCCTGCCGATCTTGAAAAAATTCTAAAAAATCAAAACGAACATGCACCGTTATGGATTAGAGTTGAAAGCTCAAAAATAAGTGTAGACGAATATATTACGATCCTAAAAAACAAGGGTATTGAATATCAAAGAAGTGACAAAGCCGATGATGCTCTGATGCTCTTAACCCCCGTAAGCACCGATGAATTGCCTCTTTTCAATCAGGGATTGGTAAGTGTACAGGACGTATCTGCACAAATGGCCGCACCTTTGCTTGAACCAAAAACAGGAGAGAAGATACTTGATGCATGTTGTGCTCCTGGCGGTAAAAGCGCACAGTTAATGAATCTTTGTCCTGATATTCAGCTGTTCTGTGCAGATTGTGACGCCGAACGCCTGATGTCAGCCCAAAAAAACTTCCAAAGACTAAAACGTAATCCAAAATGCATTATCTGCGATTTTACTTCGGATAATGATCTAACTCTTCTTGGCAATGATTACGACAAAATCCTATTAGATGCTCCGTGTTCAGGTACCGGAGTGATCAGACGTCATCCTGATATCAAATGGTTAAGGAGAGCCAAAGACATAGATATTTTGACTGCAACTCAGTCGACTATGTTGGATCATGCTTTAGCTTTATTAAAGCCAAACGGGATCTTAGTCTATTCAACCTGCTCTATACTCAAAGAAGAAAACGAAGAACAAGTTAAATCTTTCTTAAAACGTCATTCAAACGTTGAATTATTACCTTTTGACGATCACGGAACCATGACAGGATTTAAACAGCTTTTGCCAGGAGATGACGGAGGAGACGGCTTCTTCTACGCTCGTTTTATAAAGAAAAGCTGATTTCTTCGTTCTAATAGTTATGAAAATCATAATTCTGGGAGCTGGATACGTAGGAACAGAACTTGCTACGTACCTTGCCAACTCTGGACATGCCGTTACTTTGGTAGATAAACCTTCTGCTGAATTGGACCGCATTGCCATGCGCATAGATCTGCGTGTTGTTCAGGGTAATCCTTCATCTCCCGTTGTACTACGTAATGCAGGCGCCGAAAATACTGAACTTTTGGTAGCAGCTACAGCTGACGACGAAGTTAATATCACCGCCTGTTCCATCGGAGCTTTTCTTTTTCATATTCCACGCCGCATTGCCCGCATTCGCTCGTCAGACTACCTACAAGAAGCCGATGAAATCTTCGGGGATCACGGTATTCCCATAGATCACGTCATCTGCCCAGAACATATAGCCACCGATGACATCGCCAGGCTCATTGACTTACCAGGAGCTTCAGCTGTATCGGTGTTTTTTGACGGCATGCTCACGGTGATATCGGCTAAATGTCAATTAAAAGGAAAACTCATAGGACACACATACAGCGAATTTGAAAGCTATGAAAACAAAGCCTCGCTGTTATCGGTTTTTCGCAACGGCAAATATTTAGACGGATTCCGAGGAGAATTTATTGCACCAGACGACGAAGTTTTTTTCTGTTGCCAAACCGAAAGAGCCTTAAGCCAACTTTCTGCTTTAAAACCTCTACACGGCGGCGGTCGTGAGATTGCCATTGCCGGGGGTACTCATGTGGCTGATGCATTGGCAGTCAGATTATCAGAACGTTTTCGTGTCAAATTGATTGAGCCTAGCACCGATCGGGCATTACGTATTTCCGACAGACTGTACGGTTCGGAAGTTGAAATATACAACGCCGATCCTACAAGTCTTGAATTCATGAACGAAGAACAACTGCAGCGCTCTGATATCTTTATTGCAGCCTCACCTAGCGATGAAAGTAACATTATGGCTTCCATGCTTATGCATAGATTACACAATGTGAGAACCATGGCCATAATACGCGGAGAAGGATACAACCGTCTTGCAGAAAACACCGCAAGCGAAATAGATACGGTGGTAACTCCTAACGAAGCTACCGTATCTGCGCTACTCTCCAACATACGTCAAGAGGGTGTTGAAAACATGCGTTTATTTCGCAAAGGACAATCAGAAGCAGTCGAATTGGTAATAGAGGGCTCCCATTTTTCAAGCAGGGTCATCGGACGTAAGCCAGCAGAACTTTCTCTACCATCCGGGACTAATATGGGGCTGGTGTTACGCAATGAACGCGTCATCCGACCAGATGACAATTTTAAATTTCAAGAAGGCGATCATGCTTTGTTTTTCCTAAATGATCAAAAACAAGTGCGCAAGTTGATACGTTATTTCAGACCTCGAGCTTTTTGGATCCCCAAATGGTAGTAAATTTCAGACTCGTGGCCAGACTACTTGGACCGGCTTTATTGTGGTTCGGGATCAGCGCTCTCATACCTGCTGCATACTCACTGTTTTCTCATATGCGGGCTTTTATGCCTTTTGTGTTATGCGCATCAACTGCCCTGGGACTGGGTTTTTTCTTTAACAAAATCGGAAAAAAAATTTCAGCCGTTCCTTCAATACGAGAACTTTTTGTCTTTACGGTAGTTTTGTGGGCATGTACAGTCTTAACGGCAGCACTGCCTTTCATGCTGACTCTCAAAGATTTTTCTTTTGCCAAAGCTTTATTTGAAAGCGCTTCAGCTCTGTCTACCACCGGAGCTACGGTTATAGACAATCTGGATTTAAATCCAAGACCCATTTTGTTATGGCGATCAATGTTACAGTTTATCGGCGGGATCGGTTTCGTCGTGATCGCTGTAGCAGTACTTCCCAGCGCATCTATGGGAGGCATGAACCTGTTCAAAACCGAATCATCTTCTTTCGACGGACGAAATAAAATCACCCCGCATGTCAAAACCATGGCCGGCGGTTTTCTGATTTGGTATCTTTTGATGCTGTCTTTATGTACTTTCTTCTATATTTTAGGCGGCTTTGATTTCTTCTTGGCACTCAACACTGCCATGTCTACAGTATCCACTGGTGGAATGATGCCAATAGATTCATCCATGAATGTAGTTTCTCCTTTTATCCAATATACCTCTATGGTTTTTATGTTGTTGGGCAGTCTTCCATTCATGCTGATTTTGGGCTCGATATCTGGAAATTTCTTCAACTTACTCAAAGATGATCAAGTTAGAGGATTTTTGTGTTTCATCGTAATTACTGCACTGTTGGTAGCTTTCTCTCTCATATATGCTGATGATTACTCTTTAGAACGAGCTTTGCGTACGGCCTTTTTTAACGTAATTGCAGTAATTTCTACTACAGGATTCAATTTTGAAGACTTTACCGAATGGAATAACTTTGCCTCCATACTCTTCTTCATGATCCTCGCCATAGGAGGATGTTCAGGATCCACATCAGGAGGGATAAAATTCTTCAGATTGCAGATATGTTATTCTCTTATGAAAGCTCAATTTCAAAAGGCCATACACCCTCACATAGTGGCTCAACCTAGATTTAACGGAAAAATAATAGATAACGATACGCTCTACTCGGTAGTAACTTTTTTGGTAGCTTATTTCTTAGTCGCTTCAATTTCAGCTGCTGCTACGACTTTTTTCGATCTCAATATATTAGATGCTATTTCCGGCACTTTAAGTTGTCTGTCCAATATCGGACCTGCCGTCGGTGTCCTACTGACACCTTCCACCACATTCTCGGCGTTATCAGATCCTCTATTGCTCATCTTTTCCTTTGATATGATCTTGGGAAGATTAGAGATCCTTCCCGTGTTACTGTGTCTTACCAGAATGTTCTGGAAAAACTGACACACAACACCATTTTTTAAGAAATTTTAGTAAAAACACTATGTTAAACAATTGGATAAATGAAGCTCGTCCCCGTACTCTGATACTAGGTGTTGCAAACTGTGCATTAGGGTGCGCTTTAGGATTTTATTACGGAAGTGTTAACTGTTATACACTCACCACAGCATTCTTTACCGTACTCACAGGCATGTTATTGCAAGTGATAGCAAACTTCGCCAATGATTACGGTGATGCATACCGTCACGCAGACACTCCGGATCGTTTAGGCCCTGTCAGAGCAGTAATGTCGGGTGCCATATCAATTTCACAATTACGTAAAGGTATGGCTTTGGTGATCTTGTTATGCGCCTGTACAGGCATCATAGCCGTAGGAATGGCTGTAGGAAATGATCTGCAACTTTTATCATGGTTTGTTTTTTTAGGAGTACTGTCTATTCTTGCGGCTCTTTTCTATACCCTTGGTATGGCATATGGCTATAAAGGTTTAGGCGATATTTTTGTGTTTTTATTCTTCGGCATAGTTGCGGTAACAGGATCACAAATGCTGATTACGGCAGCCAGTAATAACGGCACAGATTTTTATCCAGATACTTTTTTCCTCTCATTAAGTTTAGGAGCTAGTTCTGTCATGGTATTGCATGTAGCTGCAATGCGTGATATCGAAGAAGATCGCCTCCACGGGAAAAAAACCTTAGCCGCACGCTTGGGGCCAACTCTCTCGTGTATCTATCTGGCCATCCTGTTTACAGGAACTGTCACTTTTTCAGTTACAGCCTGCCTTTTATCTCACAAAGCATGGGAGTTGGTGATCATCGGTTTGTCTCTTATTCCCCTTTTTGCCTCAACAGCACGGACCATAAGATATGCAAAAGACGGGAAACGCATTGCACCCGAACTTAAATATACTTCACTTGGAAGCGGAATACATGCTCTGGCTTGGATCTTGGTATTGATACTGGACTTTTGGGTATACTTTTAACATCATCCGCTCAAATACATACTCAATTAACCGACAACACTGTCGTATAATGCTTGCGCAGTTTTATCTTTGACAATCGTCCCCTGCACATGATGCAAGGGATCACTACCGGCATCTAATAAAAGAAAGATCTTCTAGGTGTTACTTGTGCTGCCTGCTAAAGTAGATTATTTGCTCAGCTACCAGCCTCAAAATGCACCTCATTGGTAGTAAGCAGGAGAAACCTGCCGAAGATCATATATTGATCAGTAGGAAACATTCCTCTCTTACCATGAGGAGTAACTCAACTGTAAGGCTGCGCAAGTTAATTTTCCATTTCATCCGGAGCCTTCAATGCTTTTCAACGATCCCGCACTATCGGCACTCAAACAGCAATTTGTAAAAGAAAAAATAAAAAAAGAAGGTGTGGTCAAAGGTACTGACCGCGGCTTTGGATTTTTGGAAGCTGATCGGGAATCATATTTCATTTCTCCTGACGATATGCGCAATATCATGCACGGTGATCGTATTCAGGCATATATTGAAAGCGATGATCAAGGAAGACAACGAGCTAAACCTATAAAGCTGGTAGACAATTTTTTAAAACGCTTTATTGCACGCACGATAATATCTCAAGGAAAATTATCGGTACTTCCGGATCACCCGAATATACATATCCGCATCACGGCAAAAGATCTACGTCAAGATCAAAGTGTTCCTCTTACAAGTTCTGACTGGGTGGTATGTAATCTTACTGCTCACGCATTAAAAAACGGTCGTTTTGAAGCTGAAATTATCGAACGCATTTGTGCTAAAGATGATCCGCAAACACCTTGGATTGTATCTTTACGCCGCTATGATCTCCCCCTTTGTGAGCCTGCAGACCGCGAATTCAAATTTTTAGAAAGTAATCTTCCTCGTATCGATCTTACGCAAATACCTTTCGTTACCATAGACAGCGCTCATACAGAAGATATGGACGACGCTTTGTACATCGAAAAAACTGAGCAAGGTTTCAAGCTTAAAGTAGCCATTGCCGATCCTACCGGGTATATCGATGAACAATCTGATCTTGACGCTTATGCTGCTCAAAGAGGCTTTTCAATTTATCTGCCTGGTAAAGATATTCCCATGCTTCCCCGTATATTGTCACAGGATCTTTGCTCTTTACGAGAAAATCAGCCTCGTCCTGCCTTAGTAGGATCCTTCTTTGTAAGTAATGATGGGACCATAGACTTTTCCCAAAGTCATTTTGAATTAGCCACAATAAAATCGCACGGAAAACTCATATACAACGAAGTTTCCGACTATCTTGAGCACAAAGAGAACTCTGCTTTTACACCATCACCTGAAGTAGAAAAAGTTTTACTCGATCTGGTAGATTTTACCCGTGCACGCGATAAATACCGCGCAACTTATGCTGCCACATTCAGAAATAAACCTGATTACGATTTCATATTAAATGCCGAAGGAGCTCTTGACCATATCGAAGTAAACCATCGACGCATAGCCAACCAGATCGTAGAAGAAAGCATGATCACTGCTAATGTCTGTGCAGGACAACTACTGGCAGAAAAACTAAATTGCGGCATTTTCAACACGCATGCAGGTTTTGATAAGAAGAAAATTGCCGAATTAAAAGATTTGCTTGAAAGTGAACACTGTCCTTACAAAGAAGAAGATCTTGACACAATAGCAGGATATAACCGTATCCGTCGTTTTGCCCTGTCTTCTGATAATAACTATATGGACAGCCGCATACGTAAATTGCAAGAATATTCTCAAATTACCATAGCGCCTGCTCCTCATTTTGCCTTGGGAGTTGAAAACTATGCAACGTGGACTTCTCCTATACGTAAATACGGCGATATGATCAATCATCGCCTGTTAAAGAGCATTGCTGTAGGTACGACACATCCGAAACTTCCTGATGACAATACTTTGTTCATGATGAACACTGCAAGACGTACCAACCGCATGGCAGAACGCGACGTTCGTGATTGGTTATATGTCGACTACCTTGAACCGGAAATCGATAAACGTACCATTTTCCAAGGTGAGGTATTTGATATCTCCAGAGGCGGAATGAGAGTCACTCTTGACGATAACGGAGCCATGATCTTCATTCCGTTTAGCTTTATGAGCCCTGACAAAGATTCACTTACGCTAGATGGTGAACACGGCATCGCATTAAAGGGTACGGAAACAGTGTTGAAATTGGGAGATCCTATTAAAGTTAAAATTGTTGCCGTGGACAAAGAAAATCGTTCCGTAACAGGAGCACCGGCAGAAAGCATAGGCGGTGTCTTACTGCCAGATCCATATGCAAAAAAAGATCTTCCTCGTCGTCCTTCTTTCCGCCAAAATTCCAACAGACGCAACGATGACTCAGGTCGTAACCGCCGTTTAGATCATCATAAAGATCATCGTTTTTCAAAACGTTAAAATTGACATCCTCCCTCTGTGTTTATGCAAGGGAGGATTCATTTCATACGGTAATAGTTCAACTCTTTTCTATACCGCTTAACTCAAGCAAGGCATCAGTAGTAGGCCGACGTCCTCTAAATGCAATATAAGCTTTCATCGCATCAACACTTCCGCCTACTGCCAAAATACAATTTTTGAAATCATCACCGGCTGTTGAGTCAAACAACCCTTCATCCAAAAAACGCATAAAAGCATCGGCAGCCAACACTTCAGCCCACTTATAACTGTAATAACCGGCTGCATAGCCTCCTGCAAATATATGAGTAAAGCTATTAGCAAACCGCCCATCCTCATATTGAGGTACCACAGACATACGCTGTTTTACTTCTTTTAGAATATCAAGGATCCTGGCACCTCTCTTCTCATCGTACTCAAGATGAATCCTCATATCAAAAACAGCAAACTCCAACTGCCTCAACATAGCCAATGCAGATTCAAAATTTTTTGCATTTATGAGTGCATCCAATTTTTCTTTAGGCAAAGGTTCACCACTGCCTACTTCAGATGACAAAAACTTTAATACCTGTTCCTGCCAAGCAAAATTTTCATTAAACTGCGAGGGAAGTTCTACTGCATCCCAAGGTACACCGTTAATTCCGGATACATCCGGTACATCTATTCTGGTCAAAAGTTGATTTAAAGCATGACCAAACTCATGGAACACGGTTACAACTTCGTCATGGGTAAGTTGCGACTCACGTCCGTTAACCGGTGGTGTAAAATTGCACTCAACATAGGCAACCGGTAACTGTAACGTACCGTCTCTGCGGTATCGTCTGGTCATGCATTCATCCATCCAGGCGCCGCCCCGCTTTCCTTCTCTGGCATAAAGGTCGAGATAAAAAGAACCGATGCAACTGCCAAATTCATCGTAAATATCGTAAAACTTAACTTCTGGATCCCAAACATCTACTCCTAAATGAGGTCTGAAACTCACCTTATACAGCCTGTGAGTACATTCAAATAACCCCGAAATCACTTTACTTACCGGAAAATATCGACGCAAAGCTTCAGAGTCATAAGCATACTTTTCCAGTCGCAATTTTTCTGAGAAATAAGCTAAATCCCACGGTTTAAGATCATTTACTCCGTGAGCTTTAGCATAAGCGCGTAATTCCTCTACTTCACGACGTCCCTGATTTAACGATTTGTCGGCTAAATCATAAAGAAAAGACAGAACTTCTTCTGGACTGGACGCCATTTTGGTGGCAAGAGAATAATCTGCATAACTTCTGAATCCCAAAAGCAATGCCAATTCATGGCGCAATTTCAGGATCTGTTCCATAATCTTGGTATTATCCAGCTCTTCAGGACGCTCTCCTAATTCTGAAGCTCTGGTTTGATACGCTTTATAAATTTGTTCACGTAAACTGCGATTTTCAGCATAGGTTACAAACGGCCTGTAAGAGGGAAAATCCAAAGTAAATACCCATCCGTCCAAATTTCGTTTTTCAGCCTCTGATTTAGCTAAAGAACGTACTCCGTACGGCAAACCGTGCAAATCATTTTCATCTTTTACTTGCAGAACATAACTGCGAGTTGCATCCAGAACATGGTTGGCAAAAGTAGTCTCAAGACGGGATAATTCTGCGGTGATTTCAGCATAACGATGCTGTTTCTCAGACGGTAAGTCCACACCACTTAAAACAAAATCACGTATCGCATTTTTTATAGCGCGTTGTTGAGCCGTGGATAAAAGACCGAATGAATCGTCTTTTTCAACAGTCTTCATCAATTCAAACAAAGGACGGTACTGTCCAATCCAACTCGAGTAAGCAGATACGATAGGCAAACATTCTTCGTACGCCTTTCGATACTCAGGAGTATCTTTTACACCGCTTAAATGTGATGCTACCCCCCATACTTTTGAAAACGCATCATCAGCCTCTTCCATAGGCGCAATAGCATTATCCCAAGTAGCATCATGTCCGTGTTCTCTGCATACTCTTTCCACCGTTTCACGGCATTTGGAAATTGACTGTTCTACTGCTTTTTTAAGATGTTCTGATTTTATGGCAGAAAATTTCGGCAATCCAAACTGATTAAGTAGCGGGTTGTCTTCCTGTAATTCGCTCATGAATTCCACCTGATTTTTTTAACTTAGGAATTGTTAATAATTAAACTTTACAATTAATTTCTTGTTGGCTAGGTGATATTATGTAATTCCATTCACCGTGCCACTCTTTTTT
>CALBLB010000244.1 GCA_937896115.1 uncultured Succinatimonas sp. | reverse complement strand
CGCACAGGGTTTTTATAAAAGTTGATTTACCCTGACCGTTGCGACCTAACAGTCCGATGCGATCTCCTGCAAGTAACATATGATTGATTTTATGCAGAATAATTTCCTGCTCGCCGTAGCCTGCGTCAACGTCAGTCAAAGTTGCCAGTACATCTACGGTACGCTCAGGCTCAAAAAAACGTATAGAGTAGGGGGACTCTTCCTGAGTGACGGCAGTAAGTTTCATCCTGTCGATGGCTTTTAGCATGCTTTGCGCTTGTTTTGCCTTGGAGGCTTTGAAACGGAAACGATCCACAAAACTCTGCATATGCGCAAGAGTAGCTTCTTCCTTGGCGCGCTCTGCCTTTTCCCTTCTGATCCTTTCTGCTCTTAAGCGTTCGTAATCTGAATATGCTCCGGTATACATTACGAGTTTTTGAGCTTCAAAGTGGAGAATATGCGAGCAGAAACGATCAAGAAAATCTCGATCATGTGAAATGCACAGTATCGTTCCCTGATAGGAACGCAACCAGTTTTCAAGAAAGATCACGGTATCAAGATCTAAATGGTTGGTAGGCTCGTCTAAAAGCAACAATTTGGAGCGGCAGATGAGGGCCTGCGCCAAATTTAAGCGCATACGCCAACCGCCTGAGAATTCTTTTACCGCTTTTTGCATTTCGCTTTCGGCAAATCCAAGTCCGTGTAAAAGTTCCTCAGCACGGGATGAAATAGTCCATCCTCCTTTGCAACCTATTTCGTCTTCAATCAGCGCTATCTTTTCACCGTCACCTGAAGCATAAGCCTGCTCTCGTTTTTGATTAAGTTCAGAAAGTTCGCGATCTCCTTCTATTACATAATCTTTTGCGCTTATGCTAAGAGCCGGTGTTTGCTGTGCTACCTGAGCTATCACCGTATCTTTGGGAAGAGAAATTTTGCCGCTTTCACCTGAGATTGATCCGGTTATAGCTGAAAAAAGTGATGATTTACCGCAACCGTTGCGACCTATAACACCGACTTTTTGTCCTGGGTAAATCGTAGCCTGGGCATGATCGAGCAACACTTGTGTCCCCCGCATCATGGTGAAATCTTGAATTGAAATCATGAAATAGTAACTTTAGATAGATGTCAAAAGTTTGATCTGTAAAACAAGGATTTTGCCCTAAAACAGTTTAGGGCAAAAGATTAAGATCAGTTAAGTTTGCGGTAACTTTGGGTAAGCGTAACCCCGGTCTGAACGCGAATTATTCTTACGGTTAATACCGGAACTCCGCCTGATTTACGTACAACGCTTACGGCCACATAAGGTATGTCCAAGCGGCGGCATTCTCTGACCGTACGCGGGATCAAAGTGGAAGATCCTTCATTTTGTGCCACTTTAACCTCAGAGCTTACCGGCTCAAAATTTCCGCTTTCTGCAGCTGCTTTTTTAATATAGGAGCTCACGTCGTCTACGCAATCTTGATATTCATCAGATATAACCGTAGGTGCACAATAAATTTTCCCGTGATCAACACTAAGCTTTTTCAAAAGTTCCGCAGTCAATTCAGAAGCAACCGTATTCGCTGCGCTTCCAAGAGACGCAGAGCAGGTTTGACGTCCTGAAACCGTAGCATAAGTAGGTAAAGCTTTGATGTCTTCTGCTGTTTCCGCATCCACCGGCGGTAACA
>CALBLB010000243.1 GCA_937896115.1 uncultured Succinatimonas sp. | reverse complement strand
GGATAAAAGTAAAGAAGGGATCTGAGCCACCAAACCGTCGCCTATGGACAAAATGGTGAAGACATGAGCACTGTCGGCCATACTCATGCCGTACTGGAACACTCCTATGATCATGCCGCCTAAGAGGTTTATGAACAAGATCAAAACACCGGCAATGGCATCGCCTTTAACGAATTTTGAAGCACCGTCCATAGAGCCGTAGAAATCAGCTTCTGCCGTAACCTCCAAACGCCGCTCGCGCGCCTGATCCTGATTGATGATCCCTGCATTTAAATCTGCATCGATAGCCATCTGTTTACCGGGCATGGCATCGAGGGTAAAACGTGCCGAAACTTCTGCAATACGTCCGGCGCCCTTGGTTACTACCACAAAATTGATGATGACTAAAATGGAGAAGACGATGATGCCTACGGTATAACTGCCTCCCATGACCACGTTGCCGAAGGATTCAATCACGTGACCTGCCGCCGCCGTACCGTTTTGTCCGTTAAGCAGGATCACGCGGGTAGAGGCGACGTTTAACGACAATCTTAAGATAGTGGTTAAAAGCAATACCGTAGGAAAAGATCCGAAATCCAAAGGACGCTTGGCGTAAATTGCTACCAGCAACACCACCATGGACAGCGCGATATTAAAGGAAAACAGTATATCCAGCAGTACCGGAGGCAGAGGCAGCGTGATCATGGAAAGACACGCCAGCACCAAAAGCGGAGTTCCGAGCTTTAAGGCGGCGGCTTTGCGATACGCCGTAGAGCCTATAGCCAGACCGCGGGCTACCTTGGAATTGGCTTTGGCCTTTCCAAGTAAGGATCCCAGCACTGTGTTTACTTTATTGATTACTCCGCCCAAAAACGCCATAGCTTAAGTCTGAATGTTGTAGCAAAAGATAAATTCACAACTAAAGTGATGCAAATCCCGTTCCTTTAAAGAAAAGACCGCACCTGTCTTTTAAACAGATACGGTCGCAAACTCAATTGTGCAGATAATGATTGCCCTTGGCAACGCCCAATACCCCGGATCTTACTACCTCCAGTACATCCGCAAGTTTGACCACGGTAGAGCAGAAATTATCCACTTCCTGAGATGATCCCACATATTGCAAAGTCAGAATTTCGGCGCTGACATCGATGATTTTGGCACCGTAAATGTCGGCAAGCGACTTTACATCCTCACGCACGTTACGATTTGGAGTAGGAACTTTAATCAGCACCAGTTCGCGCTCCATACCGCCTTCAGGCTCGTCGTTTATCGCGCTTACTCTCAATACGCACACTAACTTATGCAATTGCTTGGTGATCTGCTCTATAACTTCCTCATCTCCCAATGTCAGTATGGTGCAACGAGAAAGCGTAGGATCGTCAGTAGGTGCTACCGTAAGACTTTCGATATTGTACCCGCGCTGTGAAAACAGCCCTACGACACGGGAAAGTGCTCCTGCTTCATTTTCTATAAGGATGGAAACCACGTGGCGCATATCATTTCTCCTCATCCAAAATCATTTCTACCATCGAACCGTCGGCACGTTGCCACGGCAAAACTATGGCATTGGTATCGGTAATGACATCCACGATGGTCGGACGATCTTTTTCGTTTAACGCCTTTGTGATCGCATCTTCAAGCTCAGCTTCTCTTTTCACTCTGATCCCCAAAGCGCCGTAAGCTTCGGCAATTTTGAGGAAATCCGGATTGAAATCAAGATTGGTTCCGGCATAACGGTGATGATAAAAAACCGTCTGAAACTGTCTTACCATACCCAATACGCTGTTATCCAAAATAAAGATCTTAAGCGGCATACGGTACTTGGCTGCCAGCGCCAATTCCTGAAAACACATCTGGAAGGAGCCGTCACCGGTGAAGGTGATCACCGTGCGATCAGGCAAAGCCTTCTGTACTCCTACGGCCGCCGGTACCCCGAAACCCATAGTTCCTAGTCCGCCTGAAGTAATGAGACGGCGCGGCTTGTCAAACTTAAAGTACTGAGCAGTAAACATCTGATGCTGACCTACATCGGTGGTTACTATGGGATCTCTTCCTTTTGACAGTCGGTATACCGTTTCAATCACGGTTTGAGGCCTGATCATGTCAGGTTTTCTCTGATAGCTTAAGCAATGGCGTCCGCGCCACTTTTCAATCTGGCTCCACCAAGCTTGCAATTCTTCATTTGATCTAAGATCAATCTCGTCCAAAACGGAACTTATCTGGTTGAGCACAGTCTTAACATCACCTACTATGGGGACGTCGGCGTGAACGGTTTTGGAGATGGAGGCAGGATCCACATCGATATGCACCACCGTTGCATCAGGACAGAATTTGCGTACGTTATTGGTGGATCTGTCGCAAATCTGGTTCCGGCAGCAAAAATAAGATCTGCTCCGTTCATGGCCTCATTGGCTTCAAACAAACCGTGCATTCCAAGCATTCCGAGGCTTTGGGCATCGGTTTCAGGAAATGCGCCTATTCCCATCAACGTCGTCACTACGGGCAAATTAAGGCGTTTGGCCAGGGCACAGGCTTCTTTAGAAGCTTCCCCCTGTACCACTCCGCCGCCTAAGAGCATTACCGGTCTTTTAGCACGGTTTAAGAGCTCGGCCGCCCTGCGCACCTGTCCTTTATGCCCGAAAACCGTAGGATTGTACGAACGCA
>CALBLB010000242.1 GCA_937896115.1 uncultured Succinatimonas sp. | reverse complement strand
TGCAACTGTAGACTTTTTAACGCAAAAACTGACGACTTTTTAATGCAATACAACAGCACACATTTACTAAGCAAATACCTTCTTCAAATGCTCTTCCCACCTTTGCATATATTCTTCAAAATGAGGATCTTTCATCACATCGTTGCAGATGAAAGAAGGCAAAGGCTTCATACCGACAAACTGGTTTAATTTGTGAAAGTGCAACAAAACCCCGTCTGGTTCCTGCTCTTCAAAGAACTCTCCCTTCTCCGTAAAGGCCTCCAAAGGCGCATTCCAAGTGGTGGAGATAAGATAATACTTTGAGGTTAATTTGCCGCCGCTACCGTAATTATGCTTAGGATCACTGCGATGTCTGCCGTCGCTTTCTAAAAACTGCGCTCCTCCTGCAGAAAATACCAAGTCCACGTATTTTTTAACGTACCAAGGCTCTCCCATCCACCAAGCAGGAAATTGCCAAATCACGGCATCGGCCCACAAGAACTTAAGCACTTCTTCTTTAACGTCAAAAGGCTCCGAGGCATTGGTAAACACACATTCTTTGCCCAATTCCTGCAAAACTTTCATTGCTTTTTTACACAAAGCATCGTTTAACTGCCCTTTTGAATGACCAAATTCCGATCCTCCGGATATGATCAGAACTTTTTTGATTTCACTCATGATCTCTCCTGCTCTTATGTTACAGCCCTACGGTATCGAAATACTCTTTTAAATTCGCCATTCCGATTTTTTGAAGAGTCTTGGGATCGCGTCCGCCTACCTTCCTGCCGTCAATTTCATTTACAGCCTGAGCAAAATCAGATGATGAGGTAATGATCACCTCGTCGGCTGCGAACATTTCCTCAAGCGTAAAAGGTCTTTCTATAACCGGCACGCTTTCACGGTAACAAGCCTGAATAAGATGAGTTTTGCCTATACCGCGTAAAATGAAGTGATCATTAGGATGAGAAATAAATTCCCCGTCTTTTAAGATACTCACGTTTGAATGGGCGCATTCGGTAACCACTCCGTCCCTATGCAAAATAGCTTCAAATACCCCGGCCTTTTTCGCTTTCTGATA
>CALBLB010000241.1 GCA_937896115.1 uncultured Succinatimonas sp. | reverse complement strand
AGTATGATGCGCCTATCACCCATCACTTTAGTGATCCTGAAGAAAGTAAAAAAATTGAAGCTATACACGGCAGTTTCTTTGCTGCGATAAAACGCTTTGAGGGCATGTTCCGTTTTGTTTTTATTACCGGGATCACTCGTATATCCAATGTAAGTCTTTTCTCGGTATTTAATACCTTACAGGATATTACTTTAGATGATGAATACGCCACGCTTACCGGTATAACTGAAGAAGAGCTTCATTATTATTTTGATCCATATGTTAGAAATGCGGCAAAGGTTTTGGCTATGGATGTGGATAACGTCTATGAGAAACTCAAGAACAGCTATGACGGTTTCATGTTTGCTCTTGGTGCAAAACAAAGTGTGTATAACCCGTGGTCATTGCTTTCATTTTTGACTAAGCCTTCCAAAGGTTTTCAAAACTATTGGTACCAAAGCAGCGGCGGTACACCGACTCTTTTGGTTAATTACCTTAAAACGCAGAAAAACCTTGAGCTTTTTTCCAAGATAGGGAAAGGCGAACATGTAATAGAGGTTAGCAGGCTGACAGCAAAATCAGAAGCTGGGCAGATCCCTATGGATCTTTTGCTTTTGCAGACAGGCTATTTTACTTTGCGTCACGGATCTTCAATATACGCCAAGCTGGTTTTACCAAATGATGAAGTATCTGATTCGGTTATTGCTCTTTTACTTGATATTCAGGATCTGAAAGTTTCGTTTACCACTTCGTTAAAAATTGATGAAATTCCGTTGCTTGTGGATGCGGAAAATATAGACGCGATAGTCAAAATATTCAATTTGATCCTGACGGAATGCTTAAGTCCCAAATCCAGGGCGTTTGAGGATGAAAATACCTTAAGAGACATCATCTATTCGAAACTTCCGGACAAAGATCTGATTAAATCAAGAGAAGAGCCTAATGCAGCAGGATACAGCGATCTGGAACTTAAAACAGTTAAACACAGGATCGTCATAGAGTTTAAACGCAGTTACAGGGGAATAAGTGAGAAAAGAGCTTTGGAGCAGGCTGTAAAACAAATTAAAGCGCGCCGCTACGGAAACAGTGCCGACGGGAGAAAACTCATTAGGGTTGCCATGGTCATTTCAAGTTCTAAAAAAGCTATTACAAAATGGCTTGTTCTTTGAATGGGAACCGACTCCATTTGCTATGCTCACATATTTAGGCTAATTGAAGACTTGTTTGCAGGACACTTCGACTGAGACTTTGGTGATGTACTTGTCATTTTATGCAATGACATGTCACTTTGATTAAAGCAAAAGGTTAAATCTCCGTTAAATAAAGTGCCTTCCCAAAGGTTTGTCCGGAAATCATCGGTAAAAAGCGATCCGTCTGAGTATTAGTTTGTAAACAACTGTACAATGTACGCTCGTATGTTTTACCGAAGATCTTTGGCCTAACAGGCGGGATCTGACACTTACCGGTAGCAGATCATGTGCTTAAGATCAGGAATACCTTTCTTTGACCGTAAGTTGTGGCTCTGTATCAATAATAAAAATAAGAAAAGAAGTCGGCTTTAAAATACATGATTGATATTTGTTGCCCGACTCGAGGGGCTTGAATGTCAAAACTCACTATCCGCTTTAAGCTTATGCTTACTTATGGGCTGATTGTATTCTGCACTTTGTGCTTATCAGCCATAGGCATAATAACCTCCATGAACAGCCAGTCGGCTGCCAACGTAGCTCAGATTGAATTGGAACAACGCTACGGAGTCATCCGCTCTGCACTTGACAATCTCTACGATACTGAAATCCTCATAAATGAAATAAGCAACGGCTCAAAAGGCTTTACCAGCGAGGTTCAGGCCGAACTTAATGAAAAAATGAAAAAACTTGCTGCCGATGCCGACGGTTTTAAAGCCGACCGTTTCCCTGAGCAGATAGGTACCATTAAAGAGAGAGTAAATCACTTTGTTCGTACCTATGAAAAAAGATGGTTGCCTCAGATAAGCACCGGGAAGGATCTTCCGCAGGTAGCCGATATTTTCCGTGAGGAAATGGCTCCTGATTTCCTGGTGACTGCGTCTACAATCGATGATTTGATCGGTTTGCAGGTGGGATCCGTTGCCAAGCAGGTTGAAGATCTTAACGATATGACGCCGATCATCATCAATGCGGTGATGGCGGTGATCACTTTGCTTTTGTGCGTTTATACTGCATGGTCTCTGCCGCGTTACCTCATCTCAAGCATAGCCAAACTGAGAAATGAATCTGAGATCATCGCCTCCGGTGATTTGTCACAGAATGTGAAAGCTCATAGTCAGGATGAATTGGGTGATGCTTTCCACGCTGTAGAGCACATGCGTTCTTCTTGGAAGGACAGAGTCTCAGAAATCATCGAAGTTGCTCATGAGAGTATCGATAATACTCACAAGATCCATGAGATCACTCAGAAAGTTGCTGAAAAATCAGAAAACGCTCAGTCCCGTGCCATGACCGTGGCGGCAGCTTCTGACGAGATGGTTTCTACTACCTCTGATATTGCCAAGAATTGTGAAAACGCAGCCAGCGTAGCCAGCGAATCGGTTGAGATCACCAGAAATGGGGTCAAAGACGTTGAGTTCACCATCAACGGTATGCAGGATCAGGTGGTCAAATCCAAGTCTGACGCTGAACGTATTCAGACCCTGTTTGAACAGTCTCAGAAGATAGGCTCTATAGTGCAAACTATTGAGGATATTGCATCTCAGACCAATCTGCTTGCTTTAAATGCTGCCATCGAAGCTGCCCGTGCCGGTAATGCCGGTAAAGGTTTTGCCGTGGTTGCCGATGAGGTCAGGGCTTTGGCTTCACGCTCTTCTGCATCAACCCAGCAGATCACCAAGATGGTGGTTCAAATTCAGGAAGATGCCAGCGCGGCTAATACTTCAATGACAGCAAGCCTTGAGAATATCAGCAACCTCGCTCAAAAGGCCGAGGATGTACGTTCCATTCTCCACGGAATCATCGACAAGGTAAACGATGTCAACGGCAGGATCACTCAGATTGCTACTGCAGCCGAGCAACAGACTACTGCAACTTCAGAGATCTCCGAAAACATGCAACAGATCACTGAAGCTACCAAGCAGTTTGTCGATATGGTTATGGAAGCTCAGAACATGTCAGATCACTCCTTGGTGAGCGTCGAGCATTTGCTTGATCAGATGAATAAGATAAAGATCTGACGATTTTTAATTTCTTTTCCCTAAATTAAAGGGGAAGAAGAGCTTAAGGGAATATTTCTGTTTAAAGGAATATTCCCTTCTTTGTATTTGATGAAAGACAGAGAATGCTCAGTTGAATTAAACTTTAACTAAATAGCTTTAAAGCTTTTTCTGACTGATGCTTACCTGACGTTTACTTTTTTTTCTTAAAAAGGTTGACATCTTTCGTGTCTAATGGTTTAATAGCCGCCGTTGCCCAGATAGCTCAGTCG
>CALBLB010000240.1 GCA_937896115.1 uncultured Succinatimonas sp. | reverse complement strand
AGTTTACATCGACAGGGCAGAGGATCATTCCGCAGTTAAAGCAGGGGCCAAGCTCGGCCAACGTCGCAATTTAAATACCACCAGCCTCGGCAAAGCCATTCTCTACGCCCACAGCAACGAAACCATGCTTTCGCTGTTAGGTCCCGAGCCTTATCCAACTCAGACTCCCTTGTCGCATACCACCAGCGTTCAGGTACTGACCGATGCCAAGATTTCAAGAAGACGCGGCTATGCCGTGGATGACCGAGAAGACGGTCCTGACATGTTTTGCATAGGCTCTGCCATACGTGATCGCAACGGCAACCCGGTGGCGGCCATCAGCGTTGCCAGCATTTACACCATGATCAACGACAAGAAAAAAGAACTGATTGCCAAACAGGTAATGGATACAGCTTTGGAGATCTCACGCAAATTGGGATTTGCAGGGGATCGCATTTACACGGAATTTTGACGGATCAGCGGAGGATTTTAGCGCTTACTCAAAAATTAAATCAAACAAGAACAACACAAACAATCAAATAAGGAAATAGGTGTCGATATGGCAAATAAATATTGGAAATTTGTAAAGTATGCTGCTTTGTCTTTAGCCGTAGGCTGCTTCGCCTCTTCTGCGGTGAACGCTGCGGCAAAATTCCCCAAAAAACAGGTTCAGATAGTTGTTCCGTACGCTCCCGGCGGAGCTTCCGATACCGTGGCCCGTATTTACGGCAAGGAATTGGAAAAAGAGCTGGGCAAACCCGTGGTAGTGGTAAACCGTACCGGTGCCTCAGGCGCAGTAGGACTTGAATCGGTGAAAAATTCCAAACCCGACGGCTATACCATGTCGTATATGCCGGTTGAATCCACCATGATTTCAGCTTTGGGACTGTCCGATATTTCAAGCGATGACTTTACCTTCGTCTGCCGTGTGATGACTATTCCCGCCGCCATTACCGTTTCCAAAGATGCCCCTTGGAATACCCTTGACGATTTCCTGAAATATGCCAAGGAAAACCCAGGCAAGATCACTGTGGGTAACTCAGGCCCTGGCTCTATTTGGAACGTTGCCGCAGCTTCCTTGGAAAAAGCTGCCGGAGTTAAATTTACCCACGTGCCTTTTGACGGCGCCGCCCCTGCAGTTGCTGCTTTGTTAGGTAAAAACATCAGTGCCGTAGCTGTTTCTCCTTCTGAAGTAAAGACCAATGTCGATGCCGGTCAGTTCAAAGTTTTGGCGGTGATAGGCGATCAGCACTCCTCGGTGGTGCCCGACGTCAAGACCACCAAAGAGCTTGGCTATGATGTTTCAGCCATGGGCTGGGGCGGTTTTGCCGTTCCCAAGGGAACCCCTGCAGATGTATTCAAGATCTTAAACGACGCTTCTGCCAAAGTCGCACAGTCTGAAGCTTTGAAGAAGTTGCTTGCAGAAAGAGGATTTGAGTATGCCTATCTTGACGGTAAAGACATGGATGCCTTTGCCAAAGCTCAGCTTGCTCAGTACAAAGAACTTATTCCTCAGCTCATCAAGAAGTAATCAACTTTGAACAAAAGATCCCGGCAAAAGCCGGGATCTTTTGAAGAATTCAGGAGAACCGTATGGGCAATAAGTTAAAAGCAGACATCGTAGTGGGGTTTTGCTTCATCTTTGCCGCGGTGGCGTTTTTCATTCCTTCATTAAAACTGGGAATAGCAGGTCCTGAGGCTATTGCAGGTCCGGGACCGGGGTTTTTCCCGGCAGTGTGCAGTTGTTTTACCGCTTTTTTCGGAATGTGGATCATTTTGGATGCGGTGAAAAAAGGATCGGCAGATTTTTTCGGAACAGATCAGGAACAGCGGTCAAATTTTAAAATCATCGCCTTTGTTACCGCGATCTTTATCCTCTTCGTGCTGATTTGGGCTTACGCGGATTTCTTTGTGGCTACGGCTTTGCTCTGTCTTGCTTTCAATAAAGCGTTCGGCCGCAGTTTAAAGTTCAACGTCATTTTCACCTTAGGTTACGTCGCGTTGCTTTACGGAGTATTCGTGATGTTGCTTGACGTGCAATTCGATATTTAAGGAGCGGACAATGGATCTGTCTTTGTGGTTGTCCAATCTGTATAACATCCTGACTCCGTCGGTTTTGATGTTCAATTTTGCAGGCGTGCTGATAGGCGTCTGCATAGGAGCGCTGCCGGGATTGTCCGCAACCATGGCCGTGGCCATCTTAACCCCCATCACCTTTTGGTTTGAACCCTCGTGCGGCTTTGCCATGCTGATAGGCGTGTGGAATTCCTCGATCTTTGCAGGCGGAATTTCGGCAGTGCTCATCAATACCCCGGGAACTCCAGCATCCATAGCCTCAACCTTTGACGGTTATCAGCTGTATAAGCAGGGGCGCGGCGGTCTGGCTTTGGGAATTAACTGCATTTACTCCGTAATGGGCGGTCTTATCAGTACGCTGTTTCTAATTTTCCTGGCATTCCCGATTGCAAGTTTCACCATTTCTTTTGGACCTACCGAGTATTTCATGCTGGCACTCTTTGGTCTTACCATGATGATTTCGGTATCGGAGAACAATATAGTCAAAGGCATGGCTATGGGCTTTGCAGGTTTGATGCTCTCCTGCGTCGGTATCGATCCTCTGCTTGCCGTCAAGCGTTTTACCATGGATACCACGGCATTGGTTGCAGGGGTAAGTTTTCTGCCCGTGATGATCGGCATGTTCGGTATAGGTGAGGTCTTAAACCAAATCTACGAATTTAAAAAATCCAAAGAAGCCGAGCATATGCTGATGGTAAAGCAGGCCTCATCTAAATTGGGAAGGGTTACCCCTACCTGGAAACAGTTTAAAGCCATGTTCCGTCCTACCGTATTGGCAGGTGCGGAGTCCTCGGTAATAGGCGCGATCCCGGCAGCAGGCGGCGATATTGCATCGATAATTTGCTGGGGACAGGCTAAAAAATTGTCCAAGCATCCTGAGGAGTACGGTAAAGGATCGACGGAAGGCTTCGCCGTGTCCTGTACTGCCAACAACGGGGTGTTAGGCGGTGCGCTGACCACCATGCTTACCTTGGGAATTCCCGGGGATGCGGTTACCGCCATTTTGATAGGTTCACTCATGATGTACGGCATGCAGCCTGGGCCCAAGATGTTTACCGAAGACGCAGGTTTCGTAATACAGATCATGCAACTTATGATCCTCTCGAATCTTGTCATCATTCTGGTGGGTCTTTCCACCGCCAAAATGTCGGCAAAGATCTTAAATGCCAAACCTCAGACTGTGTGGACGGTGGTAACCGTACTGTGCATCGTAGGCTCTTACGCCCTTAACAATTCTTTTTCGGACGTATTGATCATGGCAGTAGCCGGCTTGGCAGGCTTTTTCTTCAAGCGCGGCGGTTATGCTCCTGGCCCTTTCATCCTGGGGCTGTTGCTAGGCGGTATGTTGGAATCCAACCTGCGCAGAGCTTTGGTGATGTCTCACGGCTCGCTCATGATCTTTGTTGAGCGTCCGGTCACCTGCGTGCTGTTGCTTTTAATCGTGATCACTCTTTTCTATCCCTTAATCAAAAAACACATCTTCAGGAAGGCATAAATATATGACGACGCAAATTTTAGATGAGATCGCCAAAATAGGCATGATCCCGGTGCTCAGCATAGATAAAGCCGAGCGGGCTATTTCTCTGGCAAAGGCCTTGAAAAAAGGCGGTTTGCCGCTGATGGAGGTGATGTTCAGAACCGATGCTGCGGCAGAATCGATACGCAGAATTTCTGCGCAGATGCCTGATTTTATGGTCGGCGCCGGTACGGTGCTTACCGTAGAGCAAGCTCGTCAGGCCGTAGAATGCGGAGCTAAGTTCTTGGTATCCCCTGGCTTTAATCCCCAAGTGTGCAAGGCGGCCATAGAGTTAAACGTACCCATAGTTCCAGGTTGCGTGTCGCCTACCGAGGTCGAGGCTGCCCGAGTTCTGGGACTGCATGTTTTGAAGTTCTTCCCGGCAGTTGAAAACGGCGGGGTAAGCGCGATGAGGCTTTTGAGTGGACCTTATCCTGATGTAAGTTTCGTCCCCACCGGAGATTTAACCCGCGATCTTTGCCGTGAATATCTGGCCTTTGGCAAGGTGGCGGCAGCTGGCGGTGATTTCATGCTGAGCTATGACGATATCCACTCGGATAACTACGAAAAAATCGCTGCCGATGTGCAGGACACGATACTCGGGTATCTTAATTTCCACATTGCCCATATGGGAATGAATGCCGATGACAAGACTTCGGCTTTGGATCTTACTTCCCGTCTGGCCTCGGCATTACACCTTGAGGTACGCGCAGGTAATAAGAGTGCTTTTGCAGGCAAGCTCTTTGAAGTGATGTACGGGCCTTTTTATCACGCAAAAGGACATGTAGCGATAGGAACTGCCGATGCTACCCGTGCTTATTACTACTTGAAACGTTGCGGCATTAAATTCTACGAAGATACGGTATCGCGCGATGCTTCAGGAAAGGTGATCGCCGCCTATATGCAGGAAGATTTTGCAGGATTTGCCCTGCATCTTTTACAGGACTGATTTTAGGAACAATTCAATAAGGAGAACTCGATATGAAACTGATGTACGGTGTCATCAATGCCATGACCACGCCCTTTAACGAAGACGGCAGCATTGATGTGGAGAGTTTGAAAAGACAGGTAGATTTTCAGATAGAAAAAGGCGTCAACTGCCTTTATCCTTTGGGAACTACCGGCGAGATGTATCTTTTGTCCCCTGCAGAGCGTAAGTTGGTAGCAGAAACGGTGGTAAAACACGCAGCAGGCGGTGCCGTGGTTTACATCCATGTAGGTGCTATGACCACCGCCGAAACCTGTGAGCTGGCAGCTCATGCCGAGGCTATAGGTGCCGACGGCATAGGTGCGGTAACTCCTTCTTATTTCGGATGCTCCGATAGAGCCATCATTCAGTATTACAAAGACATTTCTGCGTCTGTCGGCAAAGATTTCCCCATCTATATGTATTCAATTCCGCAGTGCTCTGGCAACGACATTCAGCCTGCCGTGGCACAGGCTGTAGTTAATCAGTGTGACAACGTAGTCGGGATCAAATACAGCTATCCAGACATGGTGAGGATCTTAAATTACATCAATGTCTCCCGCGGGGACAAAGGACATTTCTCCGTGTTGGTAGGTCCTGACAAATTGTTCTTAGCAGGTCTTGTAAGCGGTGCCGACGGCTGTGTTTCAGGTTGTGCCGGTCCGGTTCCCGAAGCTTTCGTTGCCATCTATAAGGCTTATCAGGCAGGTGACTTGCAAAAAGCCAGAGAGTTGCAGCGTACCGCTATAAAAGTAATCGACACCGTGCGTTGCGGCTCCGATATGGGCTTGTTCAAAGAAGTATTGCGCCGTCGCGGGATCGTGGTCAATGCTCTTATGAGAAGGCCTTTGCTGGAGCTTGAAAAAGCAGACGGAGATCAGGTCTGGGAAGATCTCAAGCCATTTTTGAAATGATGAAAATGCCCGAGCCCCAAGGCTCGGGCGGTTAAAGGTTTTCATAAGGAGTAGGTATGCAGCGTTTGGTAAACGATCCTGTCAACTATGTTGACGAAATGCTTGAAGGAATTTACAAGTCGGCCCCGGATAAAGTAGGTTTTGTCAACGGTGACAAGCGTTGTTATGTGTCGCGTCATAAAAAGGCCGGCAAAGTAGCCTTGATCACCGGCGGCGGCTCCGGGCATTTGCCTTTGTTCTTAGGTTATGTGGGTGACGGTCTGCTTGACGGTTGCGGCGTAGGCGGAGTGTTCCAGTCGCCAAGCCCTGATCAGATCCTGGAGATCACCAAGGAGACTGCCTCAGGAGTCGGAGCTTTGTATATTTACGGCAATTACGGCGGCGATATCATGAATTTCGGTATGGCCAAAGATATGGCTGAAATGGAGGATATCGAAGTTCGCGAAGTGATTGCAGGTGAGGACGTGTTGTCATCTCCCAAAGGCCATGAGGACAAACGCCGCGGCGTAGCCGGAATTTTCTACGTGTATAAGATAGCAGGGGCTGCGGCTGCGGCCATGAAAGATCTTGACGAGGTGGAGCGTTTGGCGCGCAAAGCCTGTGACAATGTGCGTACCGTAGGTATGGCGTTGACGCCCTGCGTGATCCCTGAAAAAGGCAAAGCCAATTTCGAGTTGCCCGAAGGTAAAATGGAGATAGGTATGGGCATTCACGGCGAGCCTGGGATCAAACTTGAAGATCTGGCCAAAGCCGATGAGATCGTCGCCCAGATGATGAAACCTTTGCTTGAAGATCTGCCCTATGTTAAGGGGGATGAGGTGTCTGTACTCATCAACGGTCTTGGTGCAACCCCAAGAGAAGAGCTTTATATAGTTTACCGCAAGGTAGCTGAGATCCTTGAGCAGCACGGCATCAAGATCTTCAATAACTATATAGGCGAATACGCTACGTCCATGGATATGGCGGGTATGTCCATCTCGTTATTTAAACTTGATGATGAACTTAAGCATTATCTTAAGATGCCGTTTGCAACTCCGATGATCAGCCAAGGACAGCTTTAAAGGGGCAAAATCATGGAATTTACCGTTGATTTGTTAAGAAAAGCCATTAAGTGCTGCTCGGATCTCATGGAAGAGAACAAACAGTATCTTATCGATCTGGATTCTGCTTTAGGTGACGGAGATTTGGGGCTTACCATGACTGCAGGTTTTGCCGAGGCCTTGAATTTCGTAACTTCAAGCAGTGAAAGCGATCTGGGCAAACTTACTGCGCAAATGGGAATGGCTGTTTCCAAGAAGGTTCCGTCGACCATGGGAACCTTGGTGGCCAGCGGTTTTATGGGAGCAGGCAAGAGTGCCAAAGGTCATCAGGTGTTAAACGGCGATGAATTCGTTGCCTATATGGAAGCATTTGTTGCAGGAGTGATGAACCGCGGCAAGGCCTCGGTAGGGGATCGTACCATAGTAGATTCCCTGCATCCTGCGTCCGTTGCCTTAAAACAGGCAGTGCAAAACGGGGATGATCTTAAACAGGCCTTGGAAAAAGCTGCCAAAGCTGCCGCTGCCGGGGTTGAAGCCACTAAGCAAATGCAGCCTAAATTCGGCCGTGCCGTTTATTACGGCGATCAGGTTTTAGGCAAAGAAGATCAGGGTGCCGTAGTAGGCAAGTTGATCTTTGAAGGCTTTGCCAAGGCTTTTGCTTAAAATCCTCTGCAGGCTTAATTTAAACGAACGCTCACCTTATTATCGTGGGCGTTCGTCATAACTGGTGCTTTTTTACAGATCTCGAAAAACAGTTATTGCTTTGGTTGAAACTATGACAAAGATTTTAAATTTCGGTTCATTGAACGTCGATTACGTTTATAAGATGGACCATATCATCTCCCCGGGCGAGACTCAGGCTTCCTTAAGCCGTGAACTCTTTCCAGGCGGCAAGGGCTTGAATCAGTCCGTGGCATGTGCAAAAGCAGGCGGAAAAGTTTTTCACGCAGGAGCCGTGGGCAGCGGGGATAATGAAATTCTGCTTGCGACGCTTAAAAAAGCCGGAGTTGATCTTAGCTATTTAAAACATCATGACGAGGTTCCCTCGGGACATACCGTGATCCAAGTGGATAAAAACGGTCAAAACAGCATCATCTTATTCGGCGGTGCCAACCGCAGTTTGCAGCGTAATGAGATAGATGAGACTTTTGAACATTTTTCACAAGGTGACTATCTCATCTTGCAAAATGAAGTAAACGAGCTTGAATACTTGATAAAACGCGGATCTGCACTCGGGCTTAAGATAGCTTTTAACGTATCGCCTTTTTCTTCGGAATTGCTTGAATTGCCGCTTGATAAATGCTCATGGCTGCTCGTAAACGAGGTTGAGGCAGCAGGCATTGCCTGTATGGATCCTGCATCCTCTGCAACTAGCTTATTGCAAGGGGTAAGTGCAAAACTTCCCAACAGCAATATAGTGTTAACTTTGGGAACTCGCGGCTCTATATATAAACAGGCAGACGCAAAGACTTTTGCCTTCGGCTGTTACAAAGTAAAAGCCTTGGATACCACCGGATCTGGAGACACCTATACGGGGTTTTTACTGCAGGCTCTGGCAACTGGTAAAAGTGTAGATGAGGCTATGAAACTGGCATCCTGCGCTGCTGCCATTTCGGTTACCAGGATGGGGGCGGCAAGCTCAATTCCTGATCTAAACGAGGTTTTGTCTTCAGAGCTTTACAAAGGACCTGAGCCTCAAGCCAGCTTGCTGTGAAGCTTTTAGTTTGAGCACAAGCATTGTCACCGCCGTCTTCTTAGGATCCTGATATTGCCCGCTTTAAGGCAAAGTAATATAATTTTGCATTCACATTTTAAGCGCGAGCCTAAAGCTTAGGTTAGGTGTGCCCTGAACACGGGGTTTTTACCGAAAACTCAAGGCTCTGTCACCAAGAGGCTTTTTTATGTCAATGCGTTCTGTTTACTGCGGAGAAGTAAATCTCGGCAATAAAGACGAAAACGTCACGCTCTGCGGTTGGGTTAACCGTCGCCGCGATCTGGGCGGTCTCATCTTTGTGGATCTGCGTGATCGTTCCGGGATCGTACAGGTGGTGTTCGATCCTGACGAAAAGTCCGTGCACGAAGCGGCTTCGGCTTTGCGCAACGAATATTGCGTGCAGGTAAAAGGTCTCGTGCGCGCAAGACCTGAGAGTCAGGTTAATAAAGACATGGCTACCGGCGCCATCGAAGTCTATGCTAAAGAGCTTAAGATCTTCAATAAATCGGTCGCTCTGCCCATCGATTTTAATCAGGACAATACCGAAGAGCAGCGTTTGCGCTATCGTTATCTCGATCTGCGCCGTCCTTACATGGTAAATCAGCTGTTAACCCGCTCGAAGATCACTCATTTCGTGCGCCGCTTCTTTGACGAACACGGTTTCATCGACATCGAAACCCCCATGCTCACCAAAGCAACTCCTGAAGGCGCCCGCGATTATCTGGTGCCTTCGCGCATCCATCACGGCAAGTTTTACGCTTTGCCGCAAAGCCCGCAGCTTTTCAAACAGCTTCTGATGATCTCAGGCTATGATCGTTATTATCAGATCACCAAGTGCTTCCGCGATGAAGATTTGCGTGCTGATCGCCAGCCTGAATTTACCCAAATCGATGTTGAAACCTCCTTCATGAGCTCTGACGACGTGCGTGCCATCACCGAAGAGATGATGGTAAGTCTGTTTAAGGAAGTTCGCGGCGTGGATTTGGGCAAGCTTCCCGTCATGAAATGGGAAGAAGCCATGGATCGTTTCGGCTCTGACAAACCCGATCTGCGCATTCCTTATGAATTGCACCTTTTGGACGAGTACGTTAAAGACTCGGACTTTGCCGTATTGAGCACGCCTGCACAGGATCCCAAATGCCGCGTAATTGGTTTTGCACTGCCAGGCGGTGCCAAACTTTCACGTCGCGAGCTTGACGGTTATACAGATTACGTCAAGAAATTGGGTGCAGGCGGACTTATCTCCATCAAGGTAAACGAGCTTGAAAAAGGTGCGGAAGGTTTGAAATCCTCTGCAGGCAAGCATTTGAAGCCTGAGGAATTGGTAGCACTTTGCAAAGCCTGCGGCGCACAAGACGGCGATCTCGTGTTCATAGGATCAGGCGAGCGCATCAAGACTGCTACTTTCATGGGCGCTTTGCGCATTAAGACTGCCCGTGATCACAACTTGGTTGCCGACGGTTACAAGGCTTTGTGGGTGGTGGATTTCCCTATGTTCGAAATCACCGAAGAAGCAGGTCTTACCGCCATGCATCATCCTTTCACCGCCCCCAAAGGCGTTACTCCCGAAGAATTGATTGCAGATCCTATGAGCGTCTATGCCGATGCTTACGATTTGGTGATCAACGGTTATGAATCAGGCGGCGGCTCTGCCCGTATTTACGACGACAAGATGCAGGAAGCCGTGTTCAAGGTTCTGGGAATTTCCAAGGAAGAAGCTCAGGAGAAGTTCGGCTTCCTGTTGGATGCACTGTCCTTCGGTGCTCCTCCTCATGCAGGTTTGGCTTTCGGTCTTGACCGCGTGACCATGCTCATCACCGGTACTGACAATATCCGTGACGTGATCGCCTTCCCCAAGACCACCGCGGCAGCCGATCTCATGTCGGGAGCCCCCAATATAGCCTCAGAGGAAGCTCTTAACGAGCTTGCCATCAAGGTAACCGACGAAGAAGCATAAAAGACAAGCCGCAGCCTAAAGCTGCGGCATAAGATTTTTTTAAAGAACACCTACTGTTCTTTTTATAGGAGAACATACACATGTCAGGTCATTCCAAGTGGGCCAATATCCGCTTTCGCAAGGCTGCGCAGGATGCCAAGCGCGGCAAGGTTTTTACCAAACTCATACGTGAAATCACTACGGCTGCCAAGTTAGGCGGCGGTGATGAGGGTGCCAATCCCCGTCTGCGTTCTGCCGTGATCGCAGCTTTGGCACAGAACATGACCCGCGATACCATCAAGCGCGCCATCGAGCGCGGTGTAGGCGGCGGTGAAGGTACCGATCTTGAGACCATAACCTATGAAGGTTACGGCGTAGGCGGTATTGCCGTGATGGTTGAGTGCATGACCGACAACCACAACCGTACCGCAGCCGATGTGCGTCACGCTTTTACCAAGTTCGGCGGCAATCTCGGTACTTCAGGCTCCGTAAGCTATATCTTTACAAAAAAAGGCGTGATCACCTTTGCTCCCGATGAAGACGGCAAGATGAACGTCGATGAAGAAAAAGCTATGGAAATCGGTCTTGAGGCAGGTGCCGATGACGTCGTGACCAACGATGACGGCTCTATCGATGTCTTTACCTCTCCTGAGGCTTTTGCCGACGTGGTCGAGGCTTTTGACAAGGCCGGGATCAAGCCCGTATCTGCCGAGGTATCGGAGGTTCCTTCAAACGAAGTGGCTTTGGATAAAGAAGCTGCTGCCAAGTTCATGAAGATGATCGATGCTCTTGAGGATCTCGACGATACTCAGGAAGTCTATCACAATGCCTCTTTACCTGAGGATTTTGATCCTGAGGCTTAATTTAAGTTTGAGCCTCGATCTTCTCCTGCCCCAAGGTTTTGCTTCGGGCAGGCAGAAGTGATTTTAAAAAAATCCAAGATCCGCTTAACTTTTTTGCGTTAATATAAGGCTTCGGACTTGAATTTTTTTAAAATCAAACTATATATCAGTTTTGTAAATAATTTTATTTGGTCTATACGCAGTTAAAGCCGCGCTCACCTACAGGGATTTAATTTCATTATCCCAAAGACAGGACTTATCCGCATTTTTGCGCAAGCCTGCCGCGTTTAGGCCGTTAATTGTCAGAATGTTTGCAAGGGAGATCTCTTGGCATTCTGATTTTTTCCAGCGACGCGCGATCGGCGTCTCTGGCCCTCAATTAAGGGGATCCGGGTAGGTCACATGGACAATAATTCAGCAAGTACCGAATTCAAACAACTCATCGCCAGAGGTAAAGAGCAGGGATATCTGACCATTGATGAGATCAATGATCTTATTCCTCCGGACATTATTTCAGGCGATCAGCTCTCGGTTTTCATTCAGACCTTCGTCGACATGGGGATCAATGTTTGTGATACCCCGCCTGAGGCTGATGATCTGCTCTTAAGCGGCAATTCACAGACCGATGCCGAGGACGTCGAGGTGGTGGCAAACCAGCTCGATTCCACCGTGGATATCGGCAGGACTACCGATCCCGTGCGTATGTACATGCGCGAGATGGGTAACGTTTCATTGTTAACCCGTAAGGATGAAATCGAGATCTCCAAACGTATAGAGCGCGGGACCAACGATACTCAAAAATGTCTCGTGGAATATCCGCCTGCCATGGAAGAGCTTTTTGAGCGTTACGAGCAATGCGGTGACGCTGAATCGCAGGTGAAGATCAGCGACATCATTTCAGGTTTCATGGATACGGAGACCGATCTTTCCGAAAAAGACTTAAAGAAGCTTGAAAGCGTCGGTGACGAAGTTGACAGCGGGGATGACGTTGAAGAAGAGCTGTTAAAGCTTGATTCAGAAGAAGACGCCGCGCCGGCAAAAGAAACCAAGGTTGCAGAAAAGGCTAAAAAAGGACGCAAGCCTAAAAAGGCCAAGGTGGTAAAAGAGGAGATCGAGGATGAGGATGATGAAGAAGCCTCTCCTGAGGACGGAGTTGCCGAAAGCGCCGGTCCCGATCCCGAGCTTACCCGCCGTAATTTTACCGAATTGCGCGTAAGGTATGACAAGGTGTGCGCAGCCCGCGGTAAGAAGGGCGCGGCGGCTGAAAAGAAATATTTAGCCGAGTTAAATTCCTTAGCCGATCTTTTCGTAACCTTTAAACTCGTACCTCAGCAACTTGAAAGCTTGTTGCGCAAGATGCACGACAACATGGACAGAGTCAAGCGTCAGGATCGTCTGATCCGCGATATCTGCGTCAACCGTTGCGGTATGAAGATAGACGAGCTTAAAGCTGTCTACACCGAATCAGGTTGTGAAGCGGATATGGCTTGGTTTGACAAGGCTTGCCGCGCCCGCAAGGCTTATGCTGCCAAGCTTAAAAACTGCCGCGCGGATGTCGAGCAGGCGGTAAATGCCTTAAAAGAAATCGAAAGCGAAACCGGGATCTCCATCTCCCGCTTACGTGAACTCTCCCACCGCGTGATGATGGGAGACGCCATGGCCAAGAAGGCCAAAAAGGAGATGGTTGAAGCCAATTTGCGCCTCGTGATCTCCATTGCCAAGAAATACACGAACCGCGGTTTGCAATTCCTTGATCTTATTCAGGAAGGCAATATAGGTTTGATGAAGGCCGTGGATAAGTTTGAATATCGCCGCGGCTATAAGTTTTCAACTTATGCCACCTGGTGGATACGTCAGGCCATCACCCGCTCGATTGCCGATCAGGCTCGTACCATACGAATTCCTGTGCATATGATCGAGACTATCAACAAGTTAAATCGCATATCCCGCCAGATGTTGCAGGAAAAAGGACGTGAGCCTACCCCCGAGGAGCTTGCTGCCAAGATGGGCTTGCCTGAGGACAAGATCCGTAAGGTCATGAAGATAGCCAAAGAGCCTATCTCGCTTGAGACTCCGGTAGGCGATGATGACGATTCGCATCTTGGGGATTTCATCGAGGACAGCTCCATAGTGGTACCTGCAGAAGCCGCTACTTCAGAAAGCCTTAAGACTGCCATCAATGCGGTGCTCGATGAAATGCCTCCGCGCGAGGCTCAGGTACTGCGCATGCGCTTTGGTATAGGTATGCCATCTGATCATACTTTGGAAGAAGTAGGCAGACAGTTCGGGGTAACCCGCGAGCGTATACGTCAGATAGAGGCCAAGGCTTTGCGCAAATTGCGTCATCCCTGCAGATCTCAGGGATTGCGCGGTTTCCTCGATTAAACGTGCATAAGACTGCCTTCGGCAGTCTGTGCAAGAAAAAAGGCCCGATCCTGGTGATCGGGCCTTGATTTTGGGTAAAGGTTAGAGAACTGCACCGAGCTCTTGCCTGATCACCGCTCCTGCCCCTTTAAGACCTGCCAGTTTGTCGGTAATGACATAGGTGGGAATGCGCTTTAGCAGATCTTTAAAACGTCCTTTGGATTCAAAACTCTCACGATATTCCGATTTTTGCAGGAAATCGAGGAAGTGAGTGACCACGCCGCCTGCTATATACACCCCGCCGAAGGTTCCCATATTTAAGGCAAGGTTACCGCCGAAGCTTCCTAAAAGTCTGCAGAAGGTTTTGAGGGCTTCAAGACAGTCAGGATCGGCAGGATCTGCCAAAGCCCCATTAGTAACGTCGGCAGGAGTCATATCCTCGCGTCTTCTGTCATGCCAAGAGGAGATCACCTGATAAAGATTTAAAAGTCCCATGCCTGAGAGTACGCGCTCGTAAGAGACATGACCTATGCGACCGCGCAGGGCCACTAAGATCATGTCTTCCTGAGGATTGGCAGGAGCCATGTCCACATGCCCGCCTTCTCCAGGCAGTGCCAGCCATTTGTCTCCAAGATGCAACAGATGACCCACGCCGAGCCCGGTGCCGGCACCGTATACGGCTAT
>CALBLB010000239.1 GCA_937896115.1 uncultured Succinatimonas sp. | reverse complement strand
AAAAAACAGGATCGATCACATATCTATAAGTCTTTTGCAGTCATATGCGTATTCACAACGCTTCTTTTCTGCCCGGCAAGGCAGTTGCACGTAAAAATTCACATATCGCCGTCGTTAATTTTTGTCTTTTCCCCAAAAGATCTGTGCGCTGTATTGTGGAAGTCTGGTCATACAAGCAAATCTGCAGTTTCCATAGATGTCGGCAATTTATTTGCAAATACTGAAATCTATAATATATAAACTTTATTTATTAAGAACTATACGTAATTTATTAACTAAAAGCTGTCAGAGATTTAACTTGATAAAATAAGGAAGGAATTTAGTTATGGATTAGCTTGATTGAATCAATTATAAAATAAGCCATAGTATAAAATTTAAACTGAAGCGTTATATTGCTCTAAAAGAGCTATATGATCTCTGACTGAGGCCTGATCACGGTCCAGAAAGTTCTGACTTTAAATGATTTCTCCTTGCGTAAATTGTCTTTTATTTTCAGAAAAAACCAACGCCATCTTTATTTGGTTCTTTTTTTCCAAAAGCTGATCGCCATAATGCTTTTGTTTAATTTGCACTAATGCATTGTTAAGCAAAAGTTTTTCGTCATCTCCTTTTCGTGCAAATTTAAGCTCCACAACGAAAAAGTTGTCATTTACGACAAATTCAAGATCAGATCGCCCGAATGCATTGTGATGTTCGATATCAACTTTAATATGGGAGCCTATAAGATACATCTGCAGATGCGATCTCAGTGAAGCCTCACTATTTACAGGGTAATTCATATAATCAACGCAGGCGAAGACTTTGTTCAATCCCTTGAGGATCTCATCACAACTGTTTTGCAAAAAAATCTCCTGCGCCGTAAGTTTAACCGCACTCTCAGGTATACGTCCGCCGAACATGGTTTCCATGTATAAGGAAGCCATGGAATCGGCAACTTCAGCATTAGGATAATTGAGGATCAACCTATCGTTACCTTCGTTTTCCTTAACAGTCAAATAACCCGTTTCATTTAAAAGCGCTATATCGCTTATGTCATCAAGCTCCTTACTTGATGAGATCTCCTTTAAGGTCACCAAACGTTTCTGCCCGTATTCATCAGGATGCTTCAACGAATGTTTTTTAAGGTAATTTAAAATCACCTTGCTATGACCTGCAGACTCAAACCAATAGTTTCTAAAACCGTTGGCAGGATCATTAAAAAAGCTTAAAGTCGACCACGGAACGAATACACGGGTTAACGCGAGGTGATCAAAACAAAAACCGTCATAATGTTCTTTCAGCTTGGAAAAACATTCCTTTTGGGAAATTTTCAGTACGCTTGCAGCATTGGCAAGGTGCTGTCCGAAGTATCTTTGTATTTCCTCATCGGTATAACCAAGCAAAGTACCGTAACTTGGTGACATACTGATATCGGTGATGTAATTACCGCTGGTAAATCCGCTTAAATTGCGGTATCTGCATATTCCGGTGATAAACAGGAACTTAAAACGTCCGCTTAGCCGTTTCAAACAACTATAAAAGTTAGCAAGTTCAACACTTACCTGATTAAAAAGTATCGAATTATCTAAACAAACATTAAGCGGATAGTCGTACTCATCTATAAGCAGAACTATCAACTCATCATTTAAAGAATTTACTGCGACTTCAAATTGATCCAGCAC
>CALBLB010000238.1 GCA_937896115.1 uncultured Succinatimonas sp. | reverse complement strand
ATAGCTGAAACCTGAAAATACGTTGTCAAAATGGATAAGTTCTTCGATAAGGGCAATATCCTGACGTCCTCCTAAGGAGAACAGTCCGGCTAAAATATTGGTAAGATGGCGACTCACGTCGTGCATACTCATTTCCTCTCCTGAGGATTTGATGAAATGCCCGGTATCCATATTCCGATCTTTTATGACCAGTATCCCTTTTCCTCCCGATCCCTGCGCAGGTTTAATGCAAAATTCAGAAGCAGTTCCTAAGATCTGCAAAAGATTTTGAATGTCGTGCTGATCGCGGATCGCGCCTATGAGTTTGGGAGTATTGACTTTATGCTCTACGGCAATATGTTTGGTCATAAGTTTGTTGTCAACAAGCGGGTAGAGCGAGCGCTTGTTATACCGGCTGATGTAGCTGATATTGCGTTGGTTCATGCCGACTACACCGTCATGTGCCATTTTAATAGGACTGGCATAACGGGAGAAAAGACTTGAAAATTTACGACCAACCAAGCTTAAAGCTGACATTATTTCTTATCTCCGCTCTCGTCATTTAAGCCGTGTTTTTTTATATCATCTTGTGCAGCTTGCTTCCATTTTCGATAAACATTGTGAGGATCAGCTTTTAGATCTTTGTACTCACGGTTTAAGCGATCGCATTCTTTTTCTTTTTGATCTCCGTTGGGGAAGGTATCGATTTGGGAGACCAATGGTTTGAAGCGTTTTAATTCGGCAAGTCTAAAGCCGGTGTAATTGCCCATCAACAGCACCAGTGCCAGGATCACGAATTGCAGACCGATGAAATTGAAGGTCAGATGTTGTACCAAAGTGCTGTCCATGGCAATGAAAGCACATACGGCTACGAAAAGCGAACCGCCGCCTTGTTTGATCACTTCATGATATCCCTCTTCCTCCCAGATTATCGACATACGTTCTATGGTCCAGGAGAGAATGATGAGCGGGAAGAAGGTTACTTTAAGACCTTCGGTAAGACCGAACTTGTAAGAGAGTACTGAGAAGGTACCGATGATGGCTATCACCATCACGATCACCGCTGAAATTCTGGCTACCAACAACAAATTAAGGTGGGAAAGCCAAGAACGCACTACCAGACCTACACCTACTATGGCAATAAAACCGATGAGACCTATTAAAAGGTTGGTCTGAAGAAAAGACATGGCTATCAGTACCGGCATAAAGGTTCCCGAGGTTTTTATACCGATGATGATGCGTAAAAACACCACGATGAGTACACCTATAGGTAAAAGCAGGATGTTTTTAAACATGGCCTGTTCTTCAACCGGTAATGAATCTATGGACAAAGAAAGCATTTCAGCACCAGAGGCTTTTTCAACACCGGCTTTTAATTTGCCGGCTTGAACAGCGCTGATACGGTGACGTAACATTGAAAAACTCACGCGTGCGCTTTTACCGCCTTCCAATGTCATGATGGGATTGCCGTTATTGGTCCAGATAAGCTGATTTTGGCTGATGCCGGTGGTTCCGTCTTGGGGGTTGAAAATTTGATATTTGTCGTTTGAAAACACGGCGACACGACTTTCAAGCGGACGATTGCGGCGACCGTCTTCTAAGGTAAGCACACCGATTTCTCTGGCATGTACCCCGGCAGCTTGCAACACCCGTACCAAAACGCCTGAACGGGAATAACGCGAGAGCAGCAAAGATGCCGATTCGCTTTCTTTTTTTATCTCGGCAACAGCTTGAGATGCCAAAGAGAAAGGATCCGCACTTTTTTGCAAGGCGGCGTTTGCAAGCTCGCGTATGGCCGTACCGTAAGGCTCGCTTTCAACGCTTTGAGATATCGAAGGTACGCGCATTGATGACAATTTTGCTTCAGGATCGACCAGAATATCGGCACGGTAGTAAAGTACCTGCTCACCTGAAACATTGCGTTTGGTCCATTCCACATAACCGTTGCCGTTACGATTTATGTACCCAACGCCGTACCCAAGACTTGAGGTAGTTTGTTTTACTTGAATAAGTCCAGGCTGTACAGCAGGCTGGGCAAAGCGGATCTGCGCCGGGGTATCGCCTTCGTCAGGTT
>CALBLB010000237.1 GCA_937896115.1 uncultured Succinatimonas sp. | reverse complement strand
AGTATCCCGTGGGGACTGCTGAAGATATAGCCGGTATGGTAAAGGATTTTATTCCGGTAGCCCGTACACTCTTGGGGCTGCAATCATTAAAGATCATTACTTTCGGGCCGCGTCCTCAGGATTTCTTTGCCTGTAATGCCCCTATCAAGGGACTTTATGATCTCGGAGTTGAGATAGAAGAGAATTCAGAGCTTGATCTCTTGGTAGCATATCGTGCTCATGCAGGTGACAAACGCATACCTGATGTGGTGGCTGATATGGAAAAAGAATTGGGAAAAGGCAATACTTATCCTGATCTGCTGTCGCGTATGGCTCAGTTTGAATTAACTCTTATAGATTGGGCAGAGGCACATAAGGGATCCCGCCAATATGTGTGTTTTGCCGATAAATGTTGGCCGGCTTTCCCGCAGGAATTCGGATTTGAGCCTTGTTATGTAAATTCACGTTTGACTTCACGCGGCATTCCCGTGGCCTGTGAAGTGGATATTTTCGGAGCTTTGTCTGAGTATATCGGTGCCTGCGTAAGTGCAGATGCAGTAACCTTGCTCGATATTAATAATTCTGTTCCTGCCGATTTGTACGAAAACCATATCAAACCCAAATTCCCGCAATACCGTCTTACCGATACGTTTATGGGATTCCATTGTGGCAATACTCCTTTTTGTAAGCTTACTAAAAAAACTGATGACGGTCAGCGCCTTGGTAAGATTAACTATCAGATCATTCAGCACCGTTTGCTTGAACCTGCAGGATCTGAGCCTGATTTCACCCGCGGCACCTTAGAAGGCGATATAGTCGACGGTCCTATCACCTTCTTCCGTCTGCAGACAACGCCTGATACCGCTTTGCATGCATATGTGGCAGAAGGTGAGGTTTTGCCTGTCGGAACTTGCTCTTTTGGCGGCACCGGGGTGTTTGCCATCAAGGAAATGGGGCGTTTCTACCGTCATGTTTTAATCGCCAAGCGTTATCCTCATCACGGAGCCGTTGCCTTTGCTCATGTGGGTAAAGCTTTGTTCTCCGTCTTCTCTTTGTTGGGAATAGAGGATATAGCTTACAATCAGCCTGCAGGAGTGCTTTACAAAGGAGAAAATCCTTTCGCATAATTTAAGTTGGCGGGGGGCTCCCCCGCCTTACAGAATTTATTCATTAAGATTTAGTTGGGATCTTAATGAATATGCTTTGCAAATATTGATATTTTGCGTTGCCAGCATTGATGATATGTTTGAACGTTACTGATTTTGCTTAGTAGCTACCGCGATATAACAAGGAAGTTGCCCATGAGCGTGACCGTAAAATCTCTGGCAGAAGCTGCAGGCGTATCCCGCGGCACCGTGGATCGCGTGCTTCACGGACGAGGATCAGTCAAACCTGAAGTTGCCTTGAGAGTTAAGGCTCTGGCAAAAGAGTTGGGGTATGTACCAAACAGAGCCGGCAGAGCCTTGGCCATAAAAAATCGTTGCCGTATCGGAGCTTTATTGCCATCCATAGGTAATGTTTTTTTTGATGCCGTGATCGAGGGAATAGAGCAGGCTAAAGCCGAATTTGCCGACATGGGGCTTAACGTGGTGATTAAAAAGCTGCAGGGCTACAGCGAAGACGAGCATTTAAGTGCCATAAACGAATTAGTGGAGCAAGGTTGTAACGGACTTTGTCTTGCCACGATGAATACCGATGCCGTACGTGAACGTATCGACGAATGTACCGCAAAAGACATTCCCGTAGTTACGCTTAATTCAGATATAGAAGGGGCAAAGAGACTTTGTTACGTTGGTTGTGATTACGTCAAGGCAGGACGAACCAGCGGCGGGATGCTGGCTCTTACAGAACATCCCAAGACTCTGAATATCCTGATTGTAACAGGTTCAAAATACATGTTCGGACATAATCTGCGTATTCGCGGATTTAAAGAAGAACTATCTTCTTTGGGAGTTGATTACCGCATTGCATCGGTTGTTGAAAGTAATGATTCTGATATCTTGGCACAACAATTGACGGCAGACTGTCTTAAAAAAGATCCTTCGATAAATTGTGTTTATGTTACCGGAGCCGGTGTGCAAGGTACGGGGGCTGCTCTGATAGCCTCTGGGCGCAAGGATATTATTGCCACAGCCTATGATGATGTTTATTCAACTCGTGAGTTGGTACGTGCCGGAGTATTCAAATATGTGATCTGTCAGCAACCGGTACGTCAGGGATATCATGCGGTAAAGAGAGTATATATGGCGCTGTCAGGTCTAATCGGGGACAGAAAGGTCGATGACTTTATTACCGAAAATCTTATAAAGATAAAAAGTAATATCGATTAAACGATCTTTCTTGCATGTAAAGATCCTGATCTGGGGTTAATCAGGTTGTAATATTTTAACTTTGATACTGCAGCCTCTTCCTGACGAGTCGATCACGCTTATTTCCTGATATTCTTTGTTTTTGTCGATAAATTCGGAAACTTTGAAAGAATCGGAGTCGGGGCAGCTTCTGTTGTTTACAAAAAGATACAAAGGCGGCACGCCTCCCTTGACGAAAACATCTATGTCTCCGAAATTTCCGGGTACCAACACGCTGCCGTCTTGGGGAAATTCAATTTTAAGCGCAAGGGGATCGTCAAAGCTGTTTGGGTCAAGCGCAATTAAGTTTTTAGGCGGTATTTTGGGCAGACGTTCCCAAGCTGGAAGTTCTGGTTTTTTAACCGGCGAAGCATTAATGTTTTGCAAGATCCTAAAAAGCATCGGGGCCGCATCCTCAAAACCGGTGATGCCAAAGGACGGTTTGCCGTCAGGACGTCCGCACCAAACTCCGACAGTGTATTGGCCCAAACTGCCTACAGCCCAGGCATCGCGTGATCCCCAGGATGTTCCGGTTTTGTAACTTATGTCCAATTCTTTGGTGAAACCCGGGGGTGCAGGAACTTTTTTTAAGATTTCGGATACTGCCCGCGATGCTCCTTTGCTGAGAATTCTTTTGAAGTGAAGCGGGATCTCGTCTTTTTTGAAGGTAGTTTCATACCAGAGCCCGTCATCCTCCAAAGCAGCATAAAGAGCGGTCAGATCGACTAAGGAGATCCCGCATCCG
>CALBLB010000236.1 GCA_937896115.1 uncultured Succinatimonas sp. | reverse complement strand
AAATCTCACGGCACCATCATCGAAGCTACTGCCGGCAATACCGGGTTAGGTATCGCCTTTGCGGCCTTAAACCAAGGATACAGAGTCATTTTTGTGGTGCCTAAGAAATTTTCCCAAGAAAAACTTACGCTGATGAAAGCCTTGGGGGCTGAGATAGTCCTTACGCCGCGGGAAGATGGAATGTTAGGAGCGGAAAAACGTGCCGAGGAACTTTTAAAAAGCATTCCCGATGCCATCATGATGAGGCAATTTCATAATGCCTCCAATCCTCAGGCTCACTATGAGACTACCGGGCCTGAGATCTATGCCGATCTTGACGGCGAGATAGATTATTTGGTGGCAGGAGCCGGATCCGGAGGTACTTTCTCCGGGATCATGCGTTATTTAAAAGAGCAGGATCCTAAGATCAAAGGGATCTTAGCTGATCCTTACGGTTCTACCATGGGAGGAGGAGAACATCACGACTATAACATCGAGGGAATAGGCAATGATTTCATTGCCGATACCATGCGTATGGATCTCGTGGATGAAGTTATAAAGATAAGCGATGACGATGCGCTGTTCGGGGTAAGGCTGCTTGCCAAAAAAGAAGGAGTCATTGCCGGTACTTCCTCAGGAGCTGCTTTGGCTGCCGCATTAAAGCTTATAAAAAGCGGGGTGCGCGGTAATATCGTTACCGTACTTCCAGACAGAGGCGATCGTTATTTTTCAAAACATATTTTTGATGAAGCCGAAGCCTGACGGAGATCAGGGATGATTTAACTTGTTGCGTTGACGCAGGATCTCATTTAGCTCCTGCGTTGAGGGAAGATCTCTTAAAAGTTTTGTACAAGTACTTTGACGGTCGGTTCTGGGCAGCAAAGAGGAGCGTTTAAACTCGTCGTTATTTTTCTCTGTGCTGCCATCGTATCTTTCAAACAAAGCAGGACTGTTGCAGTCTGTTTGGGTTGAGCCTTTCATTACCAGACGGTTTATTTCTTTTGTATCTTGATCAGACAATTCAGGAGGGAAAGCACCGCGTTCGATGATGTCGGCTTTGGGTACTCTTTTTAGAAGATCTTCGGTGTTCATATGCAATACCAAACCGCGTATGTAGATAACCGCATCTTGGCATTCCACGCGGTGCCAGGAGAACACGCGCATGGTACCAAAGAGTCTGGCAACTCCCTCGCTTTTTAAAGAGGAGACGAAACTTCCCTGGCAGGATCCGTTTTCTTTTGCAAAAAGTCCGCGCGAAAGTTTGGAGAGTAACTCCCATTCATGACCGCCGTACATCACCACTACGCCAAACGGCATGACAAAAAGCTCCGAATCGAGGCAATTTACGCGTTCAGGTGCGCGCAGGATGTGTTCATACATATCCGCACTTATAAAGTTCGGAATATTCACGATGTTTGAGCCTACAGATCCGCTCATGCGGGCACTTAACGCATCGGCACCGTTTACCAGTTCCCAAATTTGGTGAGTACCGTTTAAAAGCGATCCCAGCTCCACATCCTGTTTTAAGTAAGATAGCAGGCGCAAATCCCCTCCGAAAAACAGCAAAGCTCTTAGCTCTGGACTTGAATCGTGTTCTTTCCCTCTGCCGTCGCGATAGTGCAGTTCAAGCTTGTTGCAGTGATTTTTGGCAATAAACTCGTCCAAAGTCATTAAAAAAGGATCCCAAACTTTTAAATTATCCTCGTGGGAGAATACCAAGGCATCGCAAAGGACTTTTAAAAGATCATGAGATAGTGCGGCGAATAAAATGCTCAGTTTGATATTGTTAAGAGAAGTGTCTGATGATAAGGCGGTACCGTCGCGCTTTAACGCTGAAAGTGCATTGGTTGCTACTAAAAGACTGTGGCGAAATAAACCTCCGGCATCAGGATCATGAGCCCCTTTTGATGCCGGAAGTGAACAGCACATTGCGGCAGTACGTTCAATAAGCGGAATTGCAAGTTCATTGTGCAGGATCTCAGGCAGATCAAGCGAGAGCTTTAAGGCAAAGATAAGCTGAGCGTTATCCTTAATAATTTCGGCAGCGCGCATGGCCTTTATTACTCTTCCTCCTCCGCGTAAGACCGAAAAGATCACATCCTCAGTTTTATCCGTTGCCAAGTCGTTTGTCGTTTTGTTTTTTTTTCTGAAAAAGTTCAACATGATTGCCGCCTGTGTATGTTTGCAATAGGTTTCAGTATGGACTTTAAAAAGAATTTTTTAAGTAGTCGCAGGCGGATTCCGCACGTGTTTGAATTGCTTGATTTTTTTTAGTTAAAGCAGAAAATTAAAAGAGGCATAAACGATTTTGCAGACAAGGTGCGGTATGTATTTTAAATACGGTCAAGAAGCTCTGGCACATCTTAAAAAAGATAAAAAGCTTGCCGAAGTTATAGAGCGCGTAGGCATGATAGAGCGTGAGGTTGATACTGATCTGTTTTCTGCCGTAGTGCATCATATCATCGGACAGCAGATCTCGACCAAAGCTCAGGCCACCGTCTGGAAGAGGGTTTTAGACAAGTTTGGGCAGGTGAATGCAAAGACAATTTTGCAGGCATCCGAACCTGAGTTGCAGTCTTTGGGAATGACGTTTAAAAAAGCTCAATACATTCTGGATTTTGCTTCCAGGGTGCAAAAAGGAGAATTTCCATTGCAGCAGATTGCAACCATGCCAGATGACGAAGCCGTAAAAGCGTTATCCTCGTTAAAAGGCGTGGGAGTATGGACCGCTGAGATGCTGTTGCTTTTTTGTCTGCAACGTCAGGATATTTTCAGTTTTACCGATCTGGCCATTGTGCGTGGTATTCGCATGCTTTATCGTCATCGTCAGGTAGACAGAGCCTTGTTTGAAAAATATCGCCGGCGCTTTTCACCTTACGGCAGTGTGGCCAGTTTGTATCTGTGGGCTGTTTCAGGAGGGGCTTTGCCGGAGTTAAGTGATCCGGCACCTAAAAAAAATTCTAAGAAAATTCAAAAGAATGTGAATAGATGAGGAGGGTAAGCAAGGACTAAAATTATTTTTACTAGAATTGCTTGCACAACAATAAAAAAGGTATAGACAGACATTTTATTGCTGTAGGCGGATATTTAAGAAAAGCTGTTAATGAGACATTTTCAAAATGCATAGGAAATAGATAAAACTACGCAGACAGCGAATGAAATTGTAACTCTGTCTGTTTTATTACGGGGATATTCCACCTGTAATGTAAGTTGAACACTTTGGTAACCTATTTATAGTACTGATGTCGTAAAAGAGAC
>CALBLB010000235.1 GCA_937896115.1 uncultured Succinatimonas sp. | reverse complement strand
TAAAGTCTACGATCAAAAAGTCGTAGTTCTGATAGATGAGTACGACGTACCTATCAACAGAGGACACAGTTGCGGTTTTTATGATCAAATTCTGCCATTAATCAAAGGAATGCTGTATCCGGTAGTAAAAGATGATCAGGGACTTATAAAAAAATGTGTAGTCACCGGGTGTAACCGCATTTCCAAAGAAAGCATTTTTACCGGGATGAATAACGCGGCAGTTTACTCGATATCCAATCCTAAATATGCGGATGTATTCGGATTTACCAAACAAGAGGTTGAAACACTGCTTGAGTATTATTCTCTTGAAGATAAAAGAGCAACGATTAAAGCATGGTATGACGGCTATCGCTTTGGCGAGGTCAGCATTTACAATCCCTGGGATGTAATGAGCTACTGCGATGCGGTGTTATATGATCCCAAGGCTCAACCTGAGAATTATTGGAGCAACACCAGCGGTAACGAAATCATAAGAGAGTTTATCGATTATGCTGATGACGATTCATTAAACAAGATGCAGGAGCTCCTTGATGGGAAAACGGTTAAGGTAAAGATAGATGAGCAACTGGTGTATCCAGATCTTGAAAAGGCCCACAGTTCGGTGCAACTCTTCAGCGTACTGTATTCATCAGGTTATCTTACGGCTTTATCTACTGATAAAGCAGGATATGAGCTTAAGATCCCGAATAAGGAGATTTTGGAGCTGTTTAAAGAGTTGGCAACTGACTTTTACAGCGATCCTAAGACTGCGTTTTATAAGAATGCCAGAGAATTGCCAAAGCTTATGGCAAAAGGCTATCCGGGACCTGTTGAAAGCAGGATGAATGCCTTGTTATCAAGATATCTGAGCGTCAGAAATACAGGTTATGAGATAGCATATCATTCATTTTTTCTCGGAATTTTATCTCAGGTTCTTACAGAAGACGGACAATTGCGATCTGAGGCAGAAGCAGGCGACGGGTATGCAGACATAAGTTTTATTGAAGGGACAACCGGGATAATCCTTGAATTTAAAAAAGTACAGGCAGGGGAGAGCGCCGAGCTTCTTGCAAAACAAGCTGTCAAGCAGGCTCAGGAAAAGCATTACCAGAGGGTATTCTCAGGATTTCCGATAAAAGAAGTGATCATTTATGGCATAGCCTGCCACGCTAAACAAGCCGTGGTACAAAATATCGTCGTTCATCTCTAACAATTTGTTATTTCTAAGCAAAAACACCTGATGTTTTGCTGATATCTTTTGAATTTTTCGCATCACCTCACTAATAATTTCTGCCGGCGGTAGCGGATATTGTTGCTTGTTGCGTATAAAATATCATATATAACAATATGTTAGTTGTTTTATTCTAAAATAATAGAATAGCCTATATTGTAATAGAAAACGTGATGTAACTCGCATATAAAAGCCACTCTTACTCCTAAACTTAAAACATCAAAACAACAAGCAAAAAGGAGTTTGACATGAGAGTTTCATACATTGCATCCTGCGTTGCGGCTGTTTGCCTCGTTGTGGCTTATTCAAGCATGGCTAACGCCCGCACTTTGCGAGCAGCTCATTCACATGTTGAAGATCAGGCTACTGATCTTTCCTTTAAGGAGTTTGGTAAGAAGTTATCCGAGCTTTCCGGCGGAGATCTGCAGGTTACCGTGTTTGCCAACGGTCAGTTAGGCGGTGAACGCGAAGTTGCCGAACAGGTTCTAAACGGTGCCATTGATATTTCTATGGTAGGTGGTCAGCTTATAGAAAACTTTTATCCTCCTTATGCCACCACGAATATTCCGTATTTGTTCCGTGATTATGATCATGTTAAGAAATTTATTAAATCAGATGTAGCCAGAAAATATTTACTGGATGCAACCGCCGACAAAGGATTTATCGGTTTATGGTTTGAAACCTGCGGTCCCAGAAGTTTCTACTCAAAGAAACCTATCAATACTCCCGCGGATTTAAACGGCCTTAAGATGAGAGTACCGGAATCTCCAATGTCCATTAATACGGTCAAGTTGCTAGGCGGCCAGCCAACCCCTATGTCTTCATCTGAGGTGTATTCAGCTCTGCAACAGGGAGTTATCGACGGAGCCGAAAATAATTTCGAGTTCTATGTACAATCCCGTCATTGTGAAGTTGCGCCTTACTGGAATCAAGATATGCATTCGATGCCACCTAATGTGGTGATCATGTCAGAAGATACCTATGAGTCCTTATCCGAGCAGGAGCAAAAATGGGTACACGAAGCAGCTGATTATGCCAGAGATTTTCAGATGAAAATGTATGACGATACTCTAGAGCAGCTTTACAAGCAGGCAGAAAGTCTCGGCATTCACGTCAACATGATAGATCCTAAGCCATTTGCTGAGAAAACATCATCTATCCTTGATGAGGAAATGAAAAAGAGCGATCGCGTCGATCTCATCAAAGCTATTCAGGCTATCAAGTAATTTTACCTAATTCATTATTATTCCTAATGTTATGGGCGGCTTAATCGCCGCCTTAGGCAGGTTTTACATGCAATTTGTTAATGTAGTGCGCCGTTTGCTTGATAAGACGCTGTTTAGCATCTGCATAGTCATCATGGTGACACTGGTAATAGATGTGAGCTGGCAGGTCATTTCTCGCTATGCCTTGGGATCTCCCAGCACCTTTACCGATGAGACCGCAAGGTTTCTCATGGTGTGGATGACATTTTTAGGCGGTGCGTATATGTTCGGATGCGACGGGCATCTTAGCGTGACCTCACTGCGGGATCGTCTTCCTTCCGGTGTTAAAAATTTTGTCGTAGTGCTGACTTATGTGTTGATCACCGCATTTGCTGTTTTGGTAATGTTTTACGGCTCTCAGCGCCTGATCAGCAGAACCATTTCTCAGCCATCTCCGTCTTTAGGAATTCCCATGGGGATTTTTTACAGCATTCTCCCGATAAGTGCCGTATGCATAGTGATCTATATGGTGCTGAATTTGATTGAATTCTTTTTAGGCGGAACAGCAAAGCAAAAGGAGTAGCGGTTATGGATCCAGTATTGGGTATGTACCCG
>CALBLB010000234.1 GCA_937896115.1 uncultured Succinatimonas sp. | reverse complement strand
CTTTTTAAAGAACTCTCCCGCAATGACGGTGCTACCGTGATCATGGTAACCCATGATCAAAGTCTGGCCGAACAATGCGACGAAATCTTTACGATCAAAGAAGGACGCGTATTTCATGCCTGATCTGCTGACATTGCGCATGGCTTGGCGCTTTACCCGCTCACGCCGCGGCGGAGCCCTATCTCATTTTATGTCAGTGGCATCCGCTGTCGGGATCGCCATAGGAGTAGCCGCCTTAATCATAGGTCTTTCTGCCATGAACGGCTTTGAACGCGAGTTGGAAAATCGCGTGCTCTCCATAATTCCGTCAGGAACGTTGTACGCATCTCATCAAAGTTTTAAAGATCCGCAAAAAGATCTGGAAATCTTACGTAGCATTCCGGGAATTGACGATGTCTCTGCTGGAATAATGCTGGATACGGTACTCAAAGCAGGAACTTCTTTTACCCCGGTAAGACTGATCGGAGTAAGCCCCAAAAGCAAGCTTGCGCATGCACTGTCAAAATTCATCGACGTTCTGAACCAAAACTTATAGCAGGCTCAGCCGTAGCACAAAAATTAAAACTTGCAAAAGGCTCAAAAGTGAGTCTGCTGTTAAACGATGATTTTTCCTCTGCAGGGACAAATCTTGAGGTTGCAGGTTTTTTCCATGCCGGCGGTCAACTTGATACCGTTTTGTGCTTTACGGGGATAGATGCAGCTAAAAAAGCTGCAGATCTTATTTCTCCGAACGTATTTATGCTCAAAGTAAGTGATCTGCTGCAAGCCCCGGCAATTACCCGTGAAGCTGCACAAAAGCTGCCTGAACGAGTACGTGCCGAAAGTTGGGTGGATACCCAGGGAAAGCTGTATGCAGATATTCAAATGATCCGCGGGATCATGTACTTTGCCATGATCTTGGTTATGGCCGTAGCCTGTTTTAACATAATATCCAATCTCATCGTTGCAGTAGCCGAGAAAAAGCACGAGATCGCTGTATTAAAAACTCTGGGTGCATCAAGATCACGGATCGTGAGTATATTTGTGTGCTCAGGTATTATCTTCGGTTTGCGCGGAAGTATGATCGGTACGGTATTTGGCAGTGCTGTCGCGCTTTTGCTTACACCCTTGATGAAAAGCATCGAAAACCTCTTCGGTTTTAAATTCCTAAATCCGGACGTTTATTTTGTCGATTTCATTCCGTCAAGTCTTAACCCTTGTGACATTATTTTAGTTTTGCTTACAGCCTTGACCATGAG
>CALBLB010000233.1 GCA_937896115.1 uncultured Succinatimonas sp. | reverse complement strand
AGTACACATGCCATGAGCGCATTACGGGCATTGTAAAGTCCGGTACAGTCAAACTTAACCTTTGCCTGAGGCTGCCCGTGCTCCAAGATCTCAAACTCACTATGATCCGGTTTTATGGATCTTAAAGAAAATTGAGCATAGTCTTTTAAGCCCACCCAAGATACCGGAGTCCAGCATCCCATTTTCAACGCGGCTTTTATATGCTCATCATCATCTGGGGCAACGATAAGACCGTTTCCCGGTACGGTACGCACGAGATGATGGAACTGTTTTTCTATCTGTTCCACGTTCTCATAAATATCGGCATGATCATACTCAAGGTTGTTCATAATAAGACCTGAGGGATGATAGTGCACGAATTTCGAGCGTTTATCAAAAAAGGCGCAATCATATTCATCCGCCTCGATTACAAACCACGGTGAAGTGGTGTTGCGGGCGGAAATTCCGAAGTTTTGCGGGATCCCTCCTATGAGGAAACCTGGTTTTTTTCCGTTTTTTTCAAGGATCCAGGCTAACATCGACGAAGTGGTGGTCTTACCGTGAGTCCCCGCAACCGCCAACACCTTTTTATGCTTTAAATAATGCTCTTCAAGCCACTGCGGTCCTGAAACATAGGGCAGATTTTCATTAAGCATACGCTCGATAACCGGCATGCCGCGCCTCATCACGTTCCCTACCACGATGAGATCAGGATGCATATCAAGTTGCTCTGCATCAAAACCTTGATGCAACTGTATACCGGCATGTTCAAGTTCGTCGCTCATGGGCGGATAGACATTGCGATCACTGCCGGTTACTTTAAATCCTGCCTGTTTGGCGATCATGGCGATCCCTCCCATGAAGGTACCGCAGATCCCTAAAATATGAATATGCATGTCGCTTACTTCCTGCACTCAAGATAAGGTTTGAAGGCGCTGCTGTAACGTCCCACGGCTTTGCCGTCTTTCATCTCTATGGTATATACGGCCGCACCTTCACGCTCTGCCCATTCCAAAGCCTTGTCAGCGCCCATCACCAAAAGTCCCGTATCCAGAGCATCGGTTTCAAAAGCAGTCGGCGCTATCACCGTCACCGACATGGTAGTGTGATCTACAGGTCTGCCGGTTTTAGGATCGATTGCATGGGAATAAATACGCCCTGACTGCTCGTCTTTGAAATAATTGCGGTAGGAGCCTGCCGTGGACATAGCCATTCCCAAAGGACACACGGCCTGAAACACTTTGTGATCAGGAGTTGAGGGATCTTCGATACCGATACGCCAGGGCTTGCCCTGAGGATTGGTTCCGGCACTGCGACTGGCACCTGCAACCGAGGATAAATAGTTTTTTACTCCTTTGGCATTTAAGACCTCGGCAACCGCGTCGGCACCTAAGCCCTCTCCCACGGTTGCCAGATCGATTCTTACATCAGGCAATGCTTTGGTTATAAAATTTTTTCCTTCTTTGTCGGCAGTTAAGGAGAATTTGTCAGGTCCTACCAATTTTTTTGCCTGTAAAATAGCCTGCTCATCTGGCTCTTTGCTAAGCCTTTTATCTTTGCCAAATCCCCAAAGATTTACCAATGGTCCTACGGTGATGTCCATGGCAAAATCTATACGTTTTGACTGTTCAAGACAACCATTGATGATTTTTGCAAGTCCCGCAGAAATTTCTATGGGATCGGTACTCTTGTTATCATCCAATTTATAAAGCTCGGCATTTTTATCAAAGGTAGAAATAAGCATGCTGATACGGGAGAATTCTTGCTCGCTTAAATTTTGCAAAGCTTCGCTGCCGCCTGCAAAAGGCTCTGACGTTTCTACAAAATAAAATGTCCCCATGGTCTTCCCGGAAGCCGTGGTAGGCACGGAAGACGGATCACTGCAACCTGAGACCAGAATAAAAATTCCGCCTGTGCAGGCAAGTGCAAACTTATTCAAAAATTTTTTCTTAAAAAACATAAAAATCCTTATGACGCGGCTTTATTGCGTGAATTTCTTCTCCTTTTAGGAGCTTCGTCGTCATGTTCAGATAAAGTAAAGATCTCCTCTAACTGACGGTTGGACATATCTCCTATCCATTTTTCACCGACGTTAACCGTCATTTCCGCAAGTTCTTTCTTAGACTCGATCATATCGTTGATCTTCTCTTCAAAAGAATTGGCACAAATCAAACGGTAGACCTGTACGTTCTGCTTTTGTCCTATGCGATAAGCTCGGTCGGTAGCCTGAGCTTCAACGGCAGGATTCCACCACAGATCATAATGAATGACCGCCGAAGCCTCGGTAAGATTCAAACCGGTACCGGCTGCTTTTAAGGTCAGAATTAAAATACGCTCCGAGCGTTTGGTCTGGAATTTCTCAACTATTTTGGCGCGATCTTCTGCGTGTACTCCGCCGTGAATGAACTGAGGTTCGTATCCGGTACGCTCCTTTATCCAACGCTGCAATAAAGTTCCCATTTCCTTAAATTGGGTAAAAATGAGTACCTTGCGATGAGCTTTATGCAATTCATCCAAAATTCCGAACATAACTTCGGCTTTGCCTGAGTACTCAGGACCTTTATGCGGCTCTTCCTTTGAAAAATGCTGCGGAGCATTACAGATCTTCTTTAACTTGTCGATCATATTGAGGATCACCGCACTGCGGGCAATACCTACTTTCACCTGCTCCATAGCCCGCATGCTTTCATCAAGCTGAGATTGGTACAAGGCAACCTGTACCGGGGTTAAAGTGCAATAGGTATCCGAGGTGATCTTCTCGGGCAGATCCGCAATAACGCTTTTATCTGATTTCAAACGGCGCATGATAAAAGGAGCGGTCACCCGGCGCAATCTCTTGGCGGCATCCGCATCGCGATTACGCTCGATGGGATCGGCAAATTCATTTTTAAATTCGCGTTCGGTCCCCAAAAGCCCAGGATTAACAAAGTCCATGATGGACCAATATTCCATCAGACGGTTCTCAACAGGAGTACCGGACATGGCTATCATGGAATCGGCTTTTAAAGATCTCACGGCATTAAACAGCATGGATGAACTGTTTTTAATGGTTTGCGCCTCGTCGATGGCGATAAGACGCAGTTTGAGCTCGGCTAAAAGTTTGCGACTGCTGCGTAAGGTTCCGTAGGTGGTAAGAATGATATTGGCTTTAGGATCCAGTTTGCGTTTTGCAGAATAAAACACACTGAAAGTAAGTTTAGGTGCAAATTTTTTAAGTTCGCGCTGCCAATTGACCAATACCGAGGTAGGAACGACGATAAGAGCCTGTTTTTGGTCGAGCTCTCCGTCCTCGCGCAGCTTTTCTATGGCTGAAATCACCTGCAGGGTTTTACCAAGACCCATATCATCGGCGATGATGGATCCCATCATGGTATGCATATTACGTACAAGCCAGCTGTAACCGCGCTCCTGATAAGGTCTTAACTTAGCTTTAAGATCAGTAGGCAATGCCAAAGCTTGCTCTGAAAGCAGGCGTTTTAATGCCTCTTTAAGCTCTTTGGTGATATATACGGAATTATCTCCAAAACGCCCAGTAAGCGCCGCGGCAATCAGGCGCTGCTTGGAAGGCTGTTGTTTTAAAGTAAGTTTCCTGCCTATACGAGCCGTAGTCTCCGGATCGACATAGACAAAAGACGAACCAAAGCGCACTACCTTGCCTTCATATTGCAACAGATGCTTGAAATCATCATCGCTGATGCCGTGATCTCCTAAAGCTATGTTCCAGTCAAAATCTATCATCGACATCAAAGAGATCATGCTGTTGCCTGCATTATCCCCAGGTTTCAGACCTATCTTCATGGAAGCTTTAGGGTAGAGGACGCGGTTTAAAGCTCTGGGGATTATCAGTCTTACTCCCAAAAGTTTCATGGCAGGAATGGAAGAGAGGATCACCGATGCCAGTGAATCAAGTCCGATCACGCCCTCGCCGCCGTGATTATCCAAAAGCGAGCTTAATTGCGGACATATGCTGC
>CALBLB010000232.1 GCA_937896115.1 uncultured Succinatimonas sp. | reverse complement strand
TGAAGTTGAGATCACCAAAGCCCAGATAGCGGCCAAAAAAGCCGAGATCCGCAAGCTAAAAAGCGAGGCTTTGCGCAATCAGAAACTGCGTAAGACCGATGCCGTCTCGGCTCAGGATTATGAAACGTCTCAGGCCAATTTGGATATAGCCAGAGCTCAGCTTGAGCAGTATGAAGCTCAGTTAAAAAAGAACGAAGTGCAGTTATCCGATGCCAAGACCAATTTAGGCTATACCAGCATTACCGCCCCTATGGACGGCACCGTCTACGCAACCGTAGTTGACGAAGGGCAGACGGTAAATGCTTCGCAGACCACCCCTACCATTTTGCGTCTTGCCGATTTATCGGAGGTTACGGTCAAAACCGAGATCTCGGAGGCTGACGTCGTAAACGTCCAAAGCGGCATGGAGTGCAGTTTTACCATTTTGGGACGACCTCATGAGGTGTATCACGGGATCTTGGGACGTATCGAGCCGGCGCCTTCAAGTTATGCTTCCTCAAGCTCTACCCAAAGCACTTCAAGTTCGAGCTCTTCAACGTCATCTAACGCGGTTTATTACAATGCCGACATCATCGTTAAAAACCCCGACGGAGTACTGCGTATCGATATGACAGCCGATGTCACCGTAAACGTAGCTTCGGCAAAGCAGGTGTTGTCACTGCCGCTTACGGCCTTGCGTGCAGATGAGGGGACAGAAGGTGAGATCTACATACTCGATAAAGACGGTTTGGTAAAGTCGCATAAGGTTAAGTTAGGACTTCGCGATGATCAGTATGTACAGCTTGAAGAAGGCCTTGATGAGCATACCAAGGTGGTGATAGGTGATGATGTTTCCACGGCTGAATCCCAGGCTTTGAATAATTCCCACGGCCCTAAGCGCATGCTCTGATGAGGCTTATATGACACAGGCTTTATTGGAATTAAAAGAGATCAGGCGATCCTACTCTCAAGGCGAGACCTCAACTGAGGTTTTGCACGGCATCAGTTTAAAGATTTACCCAGGGGAACTTACCGCGATCATCGGACCATCCGGCTCCGGTAAATCCACGCTTATGAATATCATAGGCTGTCTTGATAAACCAAGCTCCGGCAGCTATGAAGTAGGCGGTCGCAGCACCTCGGGAATGACTCCTGATGAACTAGCCTCCTTAAGACGCGATTTCTTCGGGTTTATCTTTCAACGCTACCATTTGTTAGGACACTTAAACGCCGAAGAAAACGTGCAGGTTCCTGCAGTGTATTCGGGAATGAGCAAAGAGGAGCGCTTAAAACGTTCGGTAAAACTTTTGGAGCGTCTTGGCTTGGGGGACAGAGTTACCCACAATCCTTCGCAGTTATCAGGCGGGCAGCAACAGCGCGTCTCCATTGCCAGAGCACTGATGAACGGCGGGCAGATCATTTTGGCAGATGAGCCTACCGGAGCTTTGGATACCAAAAGCGGTGAGGAGGTCATGAAGATCCTGCAGGAGCTCAATGCCCAAGGACATACCGTGATCCTGGTGACCCATGATCCGCGCATTGCCGCTCATGCCCGTCGGGTGATCACCATACGCGACGGCAATATAGTTTCCGACGTGCAAAATGCTCAAACAGGCAATGAGACGTTTTTAAATATTAAAAAAGAAGCAACTGAGATAAAACGTTCAGCGCAAACAACCTCCGAACCTTCCTTTAAATTTAAAGCCGCAGCCTTTTTCGAACGTCTTCGCGAAGCTGCGGTGATGGCTTTGCGCTCCATGGCCTCAAACCGCATGCGTACGCTGCTTACCATGCTCGGCATCATCATCGGCATTATGGCAGTGGTGATGGTAGTGGCCTTAGCCCGCGGCGCCTCCGACAATATCATCGCCAATATCTCCTCCATGGGTACCAATACCATCTCCGTAATGCCAGGTGAGCGTATGGGCGACGTGCGTTCAAATAAAGTACGTACTTTAAAAGTTTCGGATTTAAAAGCCCTCCAAGGACAGCCTTTCGTGGATTCGGCATCTCCGGTAGTGCAAAGCTCGGTACTTTTAAGACGCTACAATCTTGAGAACAACGCCACGGCCTACGGGGTAAATTCCGAGTATTTCAGGGTCTACGGCATGGAACTTGCCAAAGGACGCATGTTCTCAGAGCGGGAGTCGGGGGACAATTCCCAAGTATGCGTGATCGATGACACCACTGCCAAAAACATGTTCAAAGGCGAAGATCCTCTGGGAAAGCGTCTTTTGTTAAACGATCTGCCTTTGACCGTCATCGGAGTGTTAACCGATAAAGAGCTGGCCTTCAGAAGGCCCGATGCACTTTATGTATATACCCCCTATTCAACGCTCATGCATCGCCTTGCAAGCATCGACTACCTCTCTACCGTAATCGTGCGCATTGCCCCGGGGTTTTCAACCGCCGTGGCCGAAAGCTCACTCATTGCGCTTTTAAAGGCAAGACACGGACGTAAAGATTTCTTCGTGCAAAGCTCCGACACCATCATGAAGTCGATAAATGAAGCTACGTCAACCTTTACGCTTTTAATCTCCGCCATTGCCGTGATCTCGCTTATAGTGGGCGGTATAGGCGTGATGAATATCATGCTGGTATCGGTAACCGAGCGTACCCGCGAGATCGGCATACGCATGGCCGTAGGCGCAAGACGTGCGGACATCATGTCACAATTTTTGATAGAGTCCGTCTGCGTATGCATCACGGGCGGGCTTATGGGAGTTGTCATGTCCTTGCTTGCAGGAAAACTCATTACGGTGCTGGTGCCGGCAGTACCTTTGTCTTTTTCCGGGTGGTCGGTGGCCGCCGCGGTGCTTACCTCGTCGATGATCGGGATGATCTTCGGGTTTATGCCGGCTCGTAACGCCTCAAGACTCGATCCCATCGAAGCATTGGCACGCGAATAAAAAGGAGTAAAACCATGAACGAACCCAGCCTCAAAGCTTTGGAGGATTTAAAGGGTAAAGAGAGCATAGTCAAGATCTTCTGCGATCTCATAACCTTTGACACCAGATCTGATCCTTTGTCTAAAAATGTTCCGTCAACCATGGGACAGTTAAGATTGGGGGCATCCTTGGTAAGTACTCTGCTCACCTTGGGCTTTGATGCCAAGCAGGAGCCAAAC
>CALBLB010000231.1 GCA_937896115.1 uncultured Succinatimonas sp. | reverse complement strand
GAGATTAACGAATTTGCCGAATCTGCTCAGTTCGGAATTGCCGTAAAGAAAGGTAACAGCGAACTTTTGGGACAGCTAAATGACGGTCTTAAGAAGATCCGTGAAAACGGAGTCTTTGCTGAGATCCATAAGAAATGGTTCGGTACTGAAGAATAACTTTTATATGGTGCGGACGTATGGAAATATGTCCGCATTCGTGTTTTTAATTCACAAGAAACAAAATGTCATTTGATTTACAACTGGTGTTTGACTCACTTCCCCTTTTAGGGTTGGGAGCACTGGTAACTATAGAAATTACCGCCGTGGCCGTATCCATGGGTGTGATGATCGGCCTTTTCGTCGGAATAGCCGAGTTGTCACGTTACGGATGGCTGAGAATTCCTGCTAAGCTCTATGTCGATTTTATTCGCGGCACTCCTCTTTTGGTGCAGATCTTTATTATCTATTTTGCGTTGCCGGTGATCATCGGTGCTCGCATAGATCCTTTTATTGCCGCCGTCAGTGCCTGCTCCATCAATTCCGGTGCTTATGTCGCCGAAATATTCCGCTCCGGCATTCAATCCATAGATCGCGGTCAGACCGAAGCCGGACGTTCCTTGGGAATGAGCTGGGGACAGACTATGGTTACCGTCATTATTCCTCAGGCTTTCCGCCGTATCATCCCTCAGCTTGGCAATGAGTTCATAGCCATGCTCAAGGATTCGTCACTGGTGTCGGTCATAGGTTTTGAAGAGTTGACTCGTAAAGGACAGCTTATTATCGCCTCGACTTACGGTTCGCTTGAGATCTGGTCGTCAGTAGCCGTGATTTATCTGGTGATGACTCTGTCTATCAGCCGTTTTGTCTCTTATTTGGAAAAACGTTTTAACGGCAGTAAGAAGGTACGCTGATGATCGATTCAAAAAAAGAACAGGAAGTGATGATCGAACTTAAAGATCTGCACAAAAGCTTCGGTCAAAATCAGATTTTAAAGGGTGTTGATCTTAAGGTTAACCGCTCTGAGGTAGTCGTGATCATAGGACCTTCAGGATCAGGCAAGAGTACTCTTTTACGCTGTGTAAATTATCTTGAAGTTCCTACATCAGGTACCGTGACCATCGACGGTGAAACCATAACTCCTAAAGTGGATATCAATACTATCCGCGCCGAAGTCGGAATGGTGTTCCAGCATTTTAATCTTTTCCCGCATATGACCGTGTTGCGCAACATCACCTTAGCGCAGGAGAAAGTGCGTAAAAAGTCACGTCAGGATGCCGAACAGACTGCGATGGAACTTTTGAAAAAAGTCGGATTGGCAGAAAAAGCACACGCTTATCCTGATGAGTTGTCAGGCGGTCAGCAACAGCGCGTTGCCATCGCCAGAGCATTGGCAATGCAACCTAAGATCATGTTGTTTGATGAGCCCACATCGGCGCTTGATCCGGAGATGGTCAATGAAGTTCTTGATGTGATGAGAGATTTGGCTGAATCCGGCATGACCATGATGTGTGTAACTCATGAAATGGGATTTGCACGCCAGGTGGCAGATCGCGTTTTATTTGTTGATCAGGGTATTATTCTGGAACAGGGAAGTCCTGATGAAGTTTTTTCTCATCCTAAAGAGAAGAGAACTCAGGAATTTCTCTCAAAAATTCTTTGATTTTGGATATGTCCCTCGCCAGGTGCGGGGGATTTTTTTTTCTCACATGTTTGATATTTTGTATGTTTGGTGATCAAAGCAAAAAAACTGTGAGCCGTGACATGCACTGTTGCTTAAGCAAATTCTTAACATCAATAGTATACCGTTACGAATTC
>CALBLB010000230.1 GCA_937896115.1 uncultured Succinatimonas sp. | reverse complement strand
GAGTGCTACGGAAGAAGGCATAAAACAAGGTATAGAAAAAGGCATAAAACAAGGTATAGAAAAAGGCATAAAACAAGGTATAAAAAAAGGTAAAGAAGAAGGTTTAAGGCAAGGTAAAAAAGAAGGCTTAAAACAAGGCATAGCAAAAGAAAAAGAAAATAATTTCTTAGCTTTTGTAAAAAAAGGTTTATCTGTAAAGATGGTGGCAGAAACAATCGGTTTATCAAAACGAGAACTGTCGGCAATTTTAAATAAACATCCTGAATTGCATGAATCGTTTGTTAAACAAAACATTTGATGCTCGATACGGAATATAATTTTTCACAAATGTAAATAAACAGCCTTATATTTATTCATTACAGAAATATCCTGTACTGCTCATAACTGATCAACATGCAGATCGGATCTTTAAAAAAAATAACACTGAATATTACAATTGGATAAACTTATTCAAAGCATATGGTGATCACGACCATTTTTACATACAGTATGCCTCTTAGAATACCAATACCAAATACACATTACCGTCAATACCACCATACAAATATATTGCGACAACGAAAAATATCCCCATACTCCGCGCGCGACGTCGCCGCGCAAAAATTCAGTCATAAAGCGCAAAATTGCGTATAACCATACATAAAAACCCAAAGCATTTATTTTTTTGGGTAAACGATAAAGAACTAAAGCTATTACGAACAAACACGAAGCATTTAATAACTGAACCGGAAAACGAGCAACTTGATCAAAAAAAGTATCTTCAGGAATTACCGCAAACGGTCCGTCATAAGGAATACCGTAGCAACAACCTGCAAAGAAACACCCGATGCGACCGAATCCCTGTGACAGCGGCAGGACAAAAAGCGTATTCTGAAGAAAAGGAAGCAAATTAATACAGTGCAGTTTTGCTCCTGCAAAAACGAATACAGCTCCGAGCAGTAACCCTCCCCATACCACAAACCCAGAAGGAGACGTAAGACTGAAGGGATAATCAGGAGCTAATAATAACGAAAGATGAAAATGCTCTGAAAAAAGAAACAGAAATAGAATTTTTGCCCCGAGAATACCGCCTATCATTCCGTATCCTGAAACGACCAAAAATCCGTCAGCATCGTAACCAAGCTTTTTTAATCGCAAATAACCGCAGGAAAAAGAAAATAACACTCCCAAAGCTATACACAAGCCGTAAGAGGCCAGTCTTAAATTACCTAATTCAATGAAAGGAGCCAATTTATCAAGCCGCGGCACCTGCAGCAGCGGCCCCCAGACCTATCGCACCTATACAGGCTATGCAGGCTACAAGTAATACCGCATTGATGAGCAAGCCTACAATGGAAATGATAAGTCCTGCAGTAGCCATACTTCTTTGCACGGGATCTTTACGTCCCAGTGCCCCCAAAATTATGCCGACTAATCCCAAAATAACACCCAGTGCACCAAGACCGCTTGCTGAAAATACGGCCATAACCAACGTGATCACACCGCAGATCAATGAAGCTATACCCATTTGAAATTCCCGAATTGAATTGAAAATATGACAAAAAAATATTTTGTTCAACAAAAACCCCGGTTCAATGCCGGGGTTTTTACTTAACTTAAACAATACTTAGGCTGAGCCTTAAAGCAGCGCGTCGATTTCTTCAACGGTCTTCTTGGCATCGCCAAAGCACATGGAGGTATTGTCCTTGAAGAACAGCGGATTCTGAACTCCGGCATAGCCTGGATTCATAGAGCGCTTGAACACTACCACGTTGTGAGCCTTCCACACGGTCAGAACCGGCATGCCGGCGATCGGGCTTGAAGGATCTTCTGCTGCTGCAGGGTTGACGGTATCATTAGCACCTATCACGAGTACGGTATCAGTGTTTTCGAAATCGTCGTTAATCTCGTCCATTTCCAAAACGATATCATACGGTACTTTAGCTTCAGCCAACAGCACATTCATATGACCGGGCAGACGGCCTGCAACAGGATGAATGGCGAAACGAACTTCAATGCCGCGAGCCTGCAATTTTTCAACCAAAGTGGCAACTGCATTCTGAGCCTGAGCTACGGCCATGCCATAACCCGGGGCAATGATCACTGAAGAAGAATTCTTCAAAAGCTCAGCCACGTCGGCTACCTTCATCTCATGATATTCACCGTAATCCTTATCCTCTTTAGCTGCAGGAGCATTGCCAAAGCCGCCGGCAATCACGGAAATGAAGGAACGGTTCATGGCTTTGCACATGATGTAAGAAAGGATGGCACCTGAAGAACCGACCAGAGCGCCGGTCACGATGAGAAGATCGTTATCAAGCATGAATCCTGAAGCTGCGGCAGCCCATCCTGAATAAGAGTTCAACATGGAAATAACCACAGGCA
>CALBLB010000229.1 GCA_937896115.1 uncultured Succinatimonas sp. | reverse complement strand
GAAAAAAGGCGATCAAAGTTATGGATCGGCGATCAAGGTTAGATGGATTTACCAATCTTTAACGCATTTCCTTCACCTGTATAGGTTAAAAAACCAAAGTAGATAAGCGCTGAAAGCAGATCCTGTTCATTGAATTCATGCAGGTTATTCAGATTGATATTTTGGGATAGCATGCCAAAAGGTATGGGTATACCTTTGATGGCGTCATTTACGATCCTGGCAACCAATGCTTGATCGCCAAAACTTAAAATCCCATCTATTTTCGACAAATCCGGTGCAAAAGAAGGATCAAGAATATTCTCAGGCTCGTAAGAGAGCTGCCTCAACATACTGAGGTAAAAAAGACACATTGAAGCATTGAACACGGGATCAACACAAGAAGGGCTGAAACGGTAACCGTTGTACAGTTCCTGCATACGGGAAAAAATTTTTTCCAGTGTTTAGGACCCTTGAAGGTCAAAAACCGCTTATCTAAGCGGTTTGACTCAGATTTTGAGTTTTATTTTATAGGGGTGCAAAATTAGAGCATGCCCTGTACCTTTTCAAGGTAGTTAAGATGATTTTGGGAGAGCATGATCTCATTAGGGTATGTTTTTAGCCCGAGTTTAGTTTTCAACTCCGCCATGGTGTTGTAGATGTTAAGCGGTTTGAGTCCTACTGCCCTGATAATTGAATCCAGATCGTCTGGTTGAGAAGTACGTTCTTTCTCAAAACTATTCCAAACATTTTCTTCATCAACGGTTTCATTGCCTTCGTGGCGTCGACGGTCCGGCTTTTCTGTGGAATAAGCATTGAAATTTTGATTTAATCCTACATTCAGAAACATTTGCGTATTTCCTTTTGCTGTAGGAACGGGGACAACCAAAGCCTGGCGCAGAGTATGACTGATTTGTTCTGCGGACATCGGTGTACCGTTATTTTCAAGTTTCGTTTGTAAAGTACGCATGAGCATCAATGCAAGGACGCACAACTGACAGTGTGCAATAATGCGCTCCTTAAGTCGCACATGTACAGGGCGGAGGAGGACATAAAGAATAAATCCTATGTCCTCAATGTTGAAACCGTAGAAGCGTTACAGCAACTGTTGTTAGAAATGCCGAACGTGCTCCGCATGTTAAGCGAGGTTAACAACATCGTAGCGTTGTTAAATCGATACAAAGAAGATGGTTGTCCAGATCAGTCTTTTAAAGTGCTTCAACATTATACGAATTACTTGTATAAGGTGTTTTTTGAGAAAAACAAAGAGTAAAGGCTAAACTTATCGCCTTGTAATAAAGTAGCCTCCGTAAATGCGGGGGGCTTATTTTTTTAGCAAACTAGCAAGAATCCCTGCACCATAAAATAAGATAAGTAAAATCAAAGCACCAAACAGCTCAAAACTCACTTGATTATCGATTTGTACTTCCTGCTTGAACCAGCACACAGCAAAATGTAATAAAGCCAAGATAGGTGCACCGATACAGACCGAAAGTAACCAAAATTGCTTGATGAACCAACAGATAAAGCTTTCAGGGATCAGATCCTTACACGTTTCACGAATAGCCTGTTCAGCTCTATCATTTAATGATTTGATATTATTGGAAATATATCCTTTTATTTCCCATTCAGTGGGCTCTTTCTTAGCACCTGAAAGCCGTCCTTGTTTTTCTAGATCTAATTTCGCCAGCTTCTCTATGACATCGGCCATATATTTGTCTTGCGATATAAGATGATCGCCAATCTTTTTTCTTAAGATTTTTGGATTCACGATCATCTCCCTTGAGCCAGTTCTTGTATACGTCGATTCATAAAATCAGAGAAAGACTTATCTAATGATTTAGCTGTTTCTACGTCTTGATGTGATTTTCTTAATTTCTCAATAAACCCCGTTAATGACTCTGTGTTGTGCCTTTCATCAAAAGATCGATCTGATGTATCACCCATTTTTAATAAAACCAAAGTGCAGATGCGAATACCTGGCATTAACTTAATAGGGAATGACGCATTATTGCGGATCTGTATGATTTTATGGCCCTTATAATCAGGGTTAATGTACTGACTCAGTCCCGCATCAAGACCGATACGGGCAAGGCTGTTTCTGTTAAGAATAAAACCGTTAACATCACGCGGCATTTCAATATATTCTGCAGAATGCCCGGTAACAGTCTGCCCCGGCAACAACTCAAAACCGGATGAAATATCTTTTTTTTCTGTGTGAGTATTTAAAAAATCTTTGCAGTCCTTGGTTAAATCGACAGTCGTACTTGCATGAACTTGAAGAATATCGATTTCATTACCGAGGGTTAAATCAATACTTCCCGGCTGAATATTGTCTGCAATCAAAGGTGTGATGATTAGCTTCTTTGTGCTAATCAACTCCTTGATCTCTCTATCGCTTAACGTTGGCATGATTCATATAACGGCTTTGATTTAGACAAAATGTCCCGATACAGCCGTAACAATATCTATTATTACCGTATCGGGATCTGTTATTAACATTATAAGCAACTATCTACATAATCGCACCATTTCTGCATCGCTTCCCGTCTTTCATCTAAGAGATCTGTACGGTTATAGGCTTGTACGGTCTGCGTACCGACGGAATGAGCAAGGCATAGTTCTGCCACATCAAACGGGATCTTATTTTCCGCCATCCATGTGCGACCAACAGAGCGGATCCCGTGAGCGGTCAGGCGGTCTTTGTAGCCTATGCGTTTTAAAAATAGCGCAAGGCAACCTAAGGAAATATGACCATTTGCAGAGGATGCGGAATAAAAAACATATTCTCCGCGCTTTGGTAATTCATTAATTACCGCTTTGAGCTGTCTGCTGATTGGTACTCGATGCGGGCGCTTCATTTTCATAGAGTCTGCCGGAACCTCAATCACATCATCATGGATCCAGTCCCACTTCATAAGCGTGTATTCACCCGGGCGCAGGAGCGTATAAAAGGCAACTTTTAACAACGAGAAGATCACGGCGGTAGTCTTCGGGGTTGTCATTACATCTTTAAAAAATGAAGGAAGCTCTGCGGGGGAAACGGCGGGACGATGTTTGGCTGCAGGACGTCTGAACAACTTTGATATTTTTTGAAGATGCTGCGTTTCAATAATTCCCGCATTAAAGGCATAGTCTTCGCATTGCCGTAACCAGATGCAAATGCGTTTAATAGTCTCAAGTTTTCCTGCCTTCACCAAAGGAGTAAGGCATTCCTGCACATCTAAAGGAAGGATCGAGGCAAATACTCTGTGCCCGAGTTTTGGAAGGAGGTAGTTTTCAAAACGGGAGGAGACATCACGCCAATTCTTGATCTCCGCTTGTTTCAACATGAACCAGGCATCATAGACCTGCTTAAATGTTTGTGAGGTAACTTCCTTTTTTCTGGTTTCATCGGAAGTTGTCTCCGTTAATTGCTTAATCAGCATCTTAGCCGTCACGCGCGCTTCACTGATGCCGATGTCGGGAAATACTCCAATAACCTTTTTTTGGATTTTCCCGTTAATAGATTTTTTTAAATACCAGGTCTTTTTACCATTTGGCCAGATCCTAAGGAAAAGGCCATTAGTATCAGCCATCATATAGTCTTTATCTTTTGACTTTGCCGCCCGAGCTTCTGCATACGTGATCATATTTGCGGACACCTTTGGTCCTGTAAATACACTTTAAAACTGGTCCTGCTACAGTGTATATATTGGCACATGTTGGCAGGGTCTGGCAGGGTTTGGCAAGGTATGTGAATACTTACGCAATGAAATTCAAAAGAATATTTTTAGAAAATGGATCGGTTTGGCAGGATAATGAAAAACGGGGATTGTGGAGGTGGAGGGAGTCGAACCCTCGTCCCAAAAGGCTTCATCTTCAGCACTACATGTTTAGGCAATCTTTAATCTCAACAGGGGCTGCGGATCGCCACGCCACCTTCTGTCCAGTCTGATAAAAAATTTAATGCTTCCTCCTCAGACGGAGATTCCGCACGATCTAGTGAAGAACCGACCCCGATATGACCAAGCGTCACTAGAAAGGCTTGGAATCGAGGGCTTTCAGCAGGTTATTAAGCTGCGAGAGCGAAGGTTTCGTCGTTTGCGACTATTTTTTTACAGCTGTTTTACGAGGCACTGTACCTCGACATGCGCCTTGGAATTCACGCTTCCGGTCGAAGCCAAAAATCACCCCCAAGACAGTGACAAGTTTAACAAATTAACTTGTAATTGCAACCGTCACTTAAAAGCCTTTTTCATGACACGTTCTTTATCGCGAGCCCACTGCCTGTCTTTGATGGAATCACGTTTATCATGTTCCTGTTTACCCTTGGCAACTCCGATCTCAAGTTTGGCCCAAGAGCCTTTCCAATAAAGTTTCAAAGGAACTATGGTATAGCCTGCACGCTGACTCTTACCGATAAGCTTGGCTATTTCACGTTTATTCAAAAGCAAGGTGCGCGTACGGGTGGGATCACTTACTACAAATGCACACGAAGTTTTAAGCGGGTTAATGATTGAACCTAACATGATCACTTCGTTACCTTTTACGGTTACGTAGGCATCACTGATGTTAGCTTTACCGGCACGCAAAGCCTTTACTTCCCATCCTTGCAAAGAAAGTCCGGCCTCAAAGCGTTCTTCAATAAAATATTCGAAACTGGCACGGCGATTAACCGCAATCACATTCGCGCCTTGTTTTTTCTTGACCGCCATAACAAAAAAACCAGTATTAGAAAATCGGTGATCCCATCATTCTTTAGGATCTCAAACACTTCATTTTAGACATATTTGGGAAAAACTACAAAATTCCAATCCCTTTTCTGCCCATATCTTTTTTCATAAATGCCTAAAATGCTTTAAAATCGCCACCAAACTGCCGTTAAAGATCCCGTAGGCATAATCCAAAAGGACAATTTCATGAGCAACACAACCTCAAAAAATAATAAAAAAATCATGAACATCGAAAAACTGATCCCGGTGTCGATGTTTCTTTCGTTGTTGCTCTCTGCTGCAAGTATTGTTGCAGCCTTGTGGCTTCTCTACCCTGATCACATGAGCTCTTCGCCCATTCAACACTTTGACAAAGCCATGATCATCCTGCTTTCAGGTCTTGCCCTGATAGTGCTCGTGAATATTTATACATTGAAAGCGGTAAGAGAAAAACGCAACAGAATACGTACCTTTGCCAAAAAACTTGTCGAAGGGGATAAAGATCTGGCAAAACAAGGGATAAACGATCCTGATCCCGCAATTGCTTACTTGTGTGCCTTGGTAAATCAAAACTTAAAGGTAAACGCTCATGCCGAGCAAACGGCGCATGAGCAACTGCAGGCTACTGATTCTGGATTAAATGCCGTGGCAGAAACCCAGCAAGGACTGCAAGCTCAAACTACTCTTACCCACAATACCGAGCAGGCGGTAGCTTCATTAAACGAAGGTATCTCTCAGATAACCGGCTTTGCCAAATCAGCTCTTGATGAGGTCAGAGCAGCTGAAAAAAATTCCGATGCCTGTCGCTGTGCCATGCAGGACAACATCACTACTACCCATGCTTTGGCTGCCAAATTAAAAAATTCATCGGCTGCAGTTTCTGCCATCGCCAAAATGGGCGATGAAATCAACAATATAGTCAATACCATTGCCGGCATTGCCGATCAAACCAATTTACTGGCTTTAAATGCGAATATAGAAGCGGCC
>CALBLB010000228.1 GCA_937896115.1 uncultured Succinatimonas sp. | reverse complement strand
GCAGTTATTTCCTACTTAAAAGTGGCCGTTCCCATATGTCTGAGTCTGGCACTTGAAGTTTCTTGCTTCTCTTTGGGAGCTATGATCCTAAGTCCCTTCGGAGCAACCGTGGTAGCCTCGCACTCAATTTCCCTTAATATCTCAGGTTTGTTTTTCATGGCCCCGCTTTCGCTGGCTGCCGCCTTGACCATACGCACCGGACACTGCGTGGGAGCAAAAAAATTAAACGATGCCAAAATCGTCATGCAAAGCGGTTATATCCTGACAGCCTTGTGCGTGATGCTCTTTTTCACCGTGTTGTTTTTAGGCAGAAACTTTTTCGTATCCTGCTATTCTGATGATCCTGAAGTTATCCGTTATGCCTCATTTTTGTTGCTTTTTTGCTGCATTTATATGCTCCCAGACTGTTTCCAAATGGCATCCATCGGGATCTTGAGGGGCTTTAAAGATACCCGCGTCATTATGTACGGCACCATTTTGGCTTACTGGGTAGTAGCGCTTCCCCTAGGTTATGCTCTCTCCTGGGGACTGTTTACTCCCAAACTTCAGGCAAGCGGGATCTGGATAGGCTTTATTTGCGGTTTAACCGTAGCAGCGGTATTTTACCTCTCACGGGTCAGGATGATTTTCAAAAATCCGTCACGAATCGGATTAAAGCTTGAAAATTAAGCAATTACATACACTATACTTGGGAACAGGCATTTGTTTTTTTAAGGAGATTCATCATGCGCAAAACCAGCATTCTGACCGCGGCCTTAACTGCCGTGCTCTGCCACGGCGCAGCTTTGGCAACCACGCAAACTCCTTTTGAAGTAAAGCTTACTGAGACGGTGCTGAATTCAGAAAGCGTAACCAAAGCCATGCTCCCTATGCAAAACCGTCAATGGTGGCACGGTAAAGTTGCTTATCAGATTTATCCAAGATCTTTTAAAGATTCAAACGGCGACGGCATAGGTGACTTAAAAGGGATCATTTCAAAACTTGACTATTTAAAATCTCTCGGAGTCGACATCATCTGGTTAAGTCCTGTCTACGCTTCGCCTATGATTGACAACGGTTACGACATCTCCGACTACCGCAAAATCAATCCTGAATTCGGCACCATGGAAGATTTTGACGAGCTGTTATCAGGTGTAAAGGCCCGCGGCATGCACCTCATCATGGATCTGGTGGTAAATCACTGCTCATCCGAGCATGCTTTGTTTAAAAAAGCCTTAAAAGATCCGCAAGGACCTGAGGCTAAATATTTTTATTTTAAAAAAGGCAAAAACGGCAATCCTCCTGACAATCTGCGCTCTTATTTCGGAGGAAGCGTCTGGGAAAAAGTACCTGATCACGAGGATTATTACTATCTGCATTACTTTGCCAAAGAACAGCCCGATCTCAATTGGTACAATCCTGATTTAAGAGAGCGGGTTTACTCCATGGTCAACTTTTGGCTTGATAAAGGCGTGGACGGCTTTCGCATCGACGCCATCATGAACATAGCCAAAGACACCGCTTTCCCGGGGCTTCCGCCAGATAAAGTAGGTGACGGCATGGCCGATGCCAAGGTAATGACAGCCCTGCATGCAGGTGAAGTTCCGGCAATGCTCCAAGAATTTCGTGATCGCTGCATCAAACCGCATAATGCTTTAACCGTAGGTGAAGCATTCGGACTTAACGAGCAGATCCTGCCTGAGATCTACGGACAAGACGGGATCTTTTCATCGGTATTCGACTTCACAGTTCGTGAGGTTTTTGAAAAAGAGCCTGGGTATTACAGTTATCCCCAAGCGACGGTAAAGCTCTACCGTGACAGTAACTTCAAAGGACAACTTGATGCCCAAAATACCGGATTTGCAAGTCCTATAACGGAAAATCACGATGAACCCAGGGCAATAAGTTTCTATTTGCCGGAGTCATTGCAAAATGCCAAAGGAGCCAAGGCTTTGGCTACGGCATTTATGTTCATGCGCGGTCTGCCCTTTATTTATCAGGGTCAGGAGATCGGCATGACCAATACAGCTTTTAAATCCATGGACGAATTTCGCGATCTGGTTGCAACTGAGGAATACCAAAAGGCTTTGGATTTCGGACTTAAAAAAGACGAAGCTTTAAAAGCCGTAGCTCTAAACAGTCGCGACAATGCCAGAACTCCTATGTTATGGAGTGACGAGAAGAATGCGGGATTTAGCGATGCAGAGCCATGGATCCGTATTCATCAGGACTATAAAACGCTCAACGTTCAAAATGAAGAACATGACGAACAAAGCACGCTTAACAGCTATAGACAACTCATACAGTTGCGCAAAGATCCTGCCTATGCCGAACTCTTCACTTACGGTGTTTTCATCCCATATGAAAGCTCTGATGACGGCTTTATCGCCTATAAACGTAAAAACATGCAACAAGAAGCAGTGATCTGCTCAAATCTTGCAGAGCATGCGCTGTTAGCGCCGTTATCAGGAAAAGTTATCTATGAAACCGGCGGAGTAAAAATAGAAGATGGCAAGCTCTTCATGCCTTCAGGCAGTGCCGTTGTGATGGTGTCTGACTCGGTAAGGTGAAATAAAAGTCTTGGCAACGCAGCGGTTTTAAGTATTTAAAGCCGCTGTTCTTACTTTAAAAAATCCTCTCTTTGAGGAGTAAACACATCTATTAAAACTCCATTTTCAAGGCATACGCATCCGTGTACTACACCTGAGAGTTTGTGCAAAGTATCACCGGCTTTAACTATGTGTTTCTCACCATTAATATTGAACTCAAAAACACCTGATTTTACATAGGTGATCTGCTCGTGAGGATGAGAATGTAAAGCCCCTACTCCGCCTTTTTCGAAGCGGTTCTCAACACACATCATCGCGCCGTCATGTACCAATACCGCGCGCTCAACTCCTGGAGCAACCTTTTCATATACAGCGTCTTTTGAAAATTTGAACATTTTTGCATCCCCTCTGCCGGTTTACGACTACCTAAAGTTCACCTACTATCTCATACATCACTTTGACAAAAAATATGCAGATCACAGCAATCATCACTAATCTGCAACCGTTTTGCCCTCTTAATTTAAAAAAACCAGAGCCGACATAGTTTCCTGCTATGTTAAATGCGGCGGCGGCAATTCCCAAGCTGAAAATCACACTGTCTGAACTTATAAAAACCGTTAAACCGGCAACATCGGTAGAAAGATTAATGATCTTGGTAAGTCCGTTGGCCTGAGCTAAACGCATATGTGCTAATAAAGTCAGACTTAAAATTAAAAAAATTCCGGTTCCCGGACCGTAAAAACCGTCATATATACCGATCACCGACGCTGAGATCATGCCTGCTACTATCATTTTTTGCACGGAAAAATTCTCAGTATTTGCAGACAATGAACGCTTCCTCATAAGAAAACAAGCTGTAGCGGGCAATAAAAACAAAAGCATGACTTTTAAATAAGCCGCACTGACATGAAGTACCAATATGGCCCCTAAAGAAGATCCGGCAAATGCACAAGGAATACAACATACGGCAGGTAAAAAACTTACATAGCCGGCTTTTATATAACGCCAGGTTGAAATGCTGGTACCAAAAGTACTCATAAGTTTATTGGTACCCAAAGCAAGATGCGGAGGGACTCCCGCAATAAAAAATGCAGGAAGCGAAATCAAACCTCCTCCTCCTGCTACGGCATCGACAAAGCCTGCAACAGCAGCTAAAGGGCAGATGATCAAATAAGGAATACTGTCTGAAAAAAAAGCAATGATCTCATTTAATTGCAAAAAGCTGTTCATCTGAATATCCCCAGCTCTCCTGCAAGTTCAGAAAATACCTTTACAAAGAAAATAAAGATCACCGCAAGCATCACTAATCTGCAACCGTTTTGACCTTTGGACTTAAAAAATCCTGATCCTAGATAGTTTCCGATTATATTGAATACTGCCGCAGTAAGTCCCAAACAAAAGAGCACGTTGCCGGAGCTTATAAAAATCGTCAAAGCCGCCGCATTGGTAGAAAGATTGATGATCTTGGTAAGACCGTTGGCCTGAGATAATTGCATATGTGCAATGAAAGTTAGACTTAAAATTAAAAAAACTCCGGTTCCCGGACCGTAAAAACCGTCATAAATACCGATCACCAACGCAGAAACCATTCCTGCTGCTATCACCTTGTGCAAGGAAAAATTCTCATTGTTTTGAGAAAACGAGCGTTTTCTCATTAGAAAAATCGCAGTTGCCGGTAGCAAAAACAGCAACATGACTTTTAAATAAACGGCACTTACGTGAAGAACCAATTGAGCTCCCAAAGCAGATCCAGCAAAGGCACAGGGAATACAGCAAACTGCCGGTAACCATCTTACATATCCTGCTTTTATATAACGCCAGGTTGCAATACCGGTGCCAAGAGTACTCATAAGTTTGTTGGTCCCCAAAGCAAGATGCGGAGGTACTCCTGCAATAAAAAAAGCCGGAAGTGAAATAAGTCCGCCCCCGCCTGCTACGGCATCGACAAAGCCTGCAACGGCAGCCAAGGGACAGATGATCAGATAAGGAAAATAGTCTGAGAAAAAAGCCATGAGCTCATTCATTTGCAAAAACCATCGGCCGTAAGTTTTTTAGCTCTACGGGACAAAGTTAGACACACAAAAATCAAGCTCATTATGACGCGGTAAAGTAAGAGTACTCAAGTTATGCTTTGTTTCAGGGCATAAGAAGCTTCGCCTCACTTATCCATGATTTTTGGACGCAAATTTTTTTTACAAAAAAGCTTGCTTTTTAAATTTTTTTATATATACTTATTGTCATTCTGTGATGCGGGAATAGCTCAGTTGGTAGAGCATAACCTTGCCATGGTTAGGGTCGCGG
>CALBLB010000227.1 GCA_937896115.1 uncultured Succinatimonas sp. | reverse complement strand
TAGGATCATCGTAAAAAAGTTGATTTAACGAAGTTAGAAGGTTGGCATGATCACCGATCAACAACGTATCTTAAAGGTAATGAAACGCGTCAAAAAAGGGTGGCGTCAACCTCAGATTGAGGATACCTGCGCTTGTGATATGACTAATTATAAGGAATGCAGCGCATCCACCGTATTTGGCAAAACTTTCTACAGTTTGGATTTTGTCCGTCATAAAGGGAGTTTTGATGCTAGCTGTAAAATATATGCTTCAGCATTTGTTGAATCAGAGCCATATGTATGCTACAGAGCATCGTTGCCTGCCGAAAGAGTCACAGCTTTTTTTAAATGGCTATTTTTCTATGCTTAACCAACGGATTTAATTATTTGTTTTAGGCAGGATCAGGTGCAAAGTGAGCAAAAAGCAGTATGTCAAATTTTGAATATACAAAACTACTGTTTCTCTTGTGAGACAATAAGAAAAAAACATATATAATACGCCCAGCTCTTTTTACAATTTGGGATCTTAAATATGCATCCGATGCTAAATATCGCTGTACGTGCGGCGCGTGCAGCGGGAAATCTTATCGCCCGCAATATAGGTCAGCAGGGACAATTTTCTGTTGAGGAAAAAAAGAAAGACGATTTGGTTACCGACATCGATCGCGAGTGCGAACGTACCGTGATCTCAGTGTTGCAGAGATCCTATCGCGATCACGCTTTCTTGGGTGAAGAATCAGGTCTTACCGGTAATACCGAATCTGAGTTTCAATGGGTGATCGATCCTATAGACGGCACTACCAATTTTGTGCAGGGCATAGGTCATTGTGCTGTTTCCATCGCTTTAAAACGTGCAGGTAAGACAGAAGTTGCCGTAGTGTTTGATCCTTTGATGAATGAAATGTTTACTGCTGCCCGCGGTGAAGGTGCTTCATTAAACGGCCGTCGTATTCGCGTAGCTTCCCGTACCGCACTTGACGGTGCTCTGATCTGTACGGCATTTCCGGTACGCTACCGTGAGCGTATGGGGGCTTATCTGGAGCTTTTCTCCAATCTTATCGACAATTGTGCGGATATAAGACGTACAGGCTGTGCCAGTTTGGATTTGTGTTACGTCGCTTGCGGTCGCTTTGACGGTTATCTTGAGCAGGGACTGAAGGCTTGGGATTTTGCCGCCGGTGAGCTTATAGTGCGTGAAGCAGGCGGATTGGTAACCGACTACACCGGTACTCCAGGATATGTCAAGAGTGGCAACATACTTTGCGGCAACCCGAATGTGGTCAGAGCATTGTTAAATGTATGCAATCCTCAGGATTTGCCTGCAATTTTGCGTTGATTTTTATTTGTGCACGGGGTGATTTTGTTACCCCGTATCTCTTTTGATCTTATCTCAGCTTTTATTCTAAATTTCCTAAAACTCAAATTTGATCATGATCACGTTTCTCTAACTCGTGAATTTAATATTAACTTTTTGAAAAATCATCTTTAAATTCGAAAAAATTCAATTTTTAGGCTGAATCCGCCAAGTGCTGAAAAATGCTGTTTGGGTAAATGGCATACTTGCTTTGCGGTGCAACCGCAAAGAGCAGTCATACGGATTTAAACATGGTTAAAAACGACGACAAACAAACTTTACCTTTTTTAAAGATTGGTACTTCGGAAAAGAAATTCCTTCCGCAAGATCCTCTTTTTAAAGAGGTGTTCACGAACAAAGAATTCATCAAATCATTGCTTACTGAGCTTCTTCCCATCAAGAGTCTTGATACCCTTGATTTTTCAAAAATGGAACTCATGTCATCAAATTTTGTCAGAGACTCTTTGGATATAAAAAAACTAAGAGAACTTTATAACGATTTGCTCTGGCGTATAGAATGGCGGGAAGGTTCCTACACCTACCTTTGCCTTTTGCTTGAAATGCAATCAAAACCTGATATAAGCATGGCTAAGAGGATAGGTGATTATATTTTGGGATTGTACGGACATCTTGAGATCGGAGGAAAAATTAAAGCAAGACAACGCTATCCTTTTGTATTGCCTGTTGTTATCTATAATGGAGAGCGACGATGGAACGTTCCTTTAGATCTTGGAGAGCTAATAGCGGATGTTCCTAAGGATCTGGAGTATTTAAGGATCAATTTGCCATATGAACTTATAGATATCAGACATTTTAGACAGGATCTCTTAAAAGACGGAGTAAGTTCTTGGTTCATAAGACTGTTAAACTCCGAGGGTTCAGATGATTTCAAAAAAGCTGTAAAGAGATTGCAGCAGCTGTTGAGCAGAAAGGATCAAATGCCGATTCACAAGATCCTGACGTTTTTGATAAGCTATTTAAAAGAGCAAAAGAATTTTGAAGCTCAAGATGGTATGGATGTTTTGGACGAGGTTGGTGAGAATACTATGGAAGACGATTGGGTAGTAGCTTGGTATAAAAGAATAGAAAAGGGTGATAAAGCCAAAGAAGCAAAACTCAAAGCACAATGTATGGCCGAAGGCAGAGCAGAAGGCAGGGCTGCAGGTGTGGCAGAAGGCCGAGAAGAGGGGCGGGCAGAAGGCAGGGCAGAGGGCCGGGCAGAAGGCGAAGCAATTGGAGAGAAGAGAGGGAAAGTTGAAGGTATTTTGCATGCAACCCTTGCAAATCTTAAAAATCTTGTTACTTGGCGTTACGGATCTGTACCGTCTGAAGTGGAAGGTTGCCTTGATGCCAAAAAAAAGGATTTGAGTTTTTTGGAGCAGGCCATGAAATTGGTGCTTGATTGTCCGAATCTTGAAGATTTTAAAAAGAAGCTAAAGGAGTATGACGGTTCTGTCAGTGCTGTGTGATCCGCAAAACATGTGGGCTTATTAAGTTAAGCCCCTTTGAGTTACAAAAGAATTTTTAGTGCGAGTAACGATAAACTTCCAAAAGTCGCGGTCTATTTTTTCCAAATAAATCTTTTACCTGAGCTAGAAAAAGTTCAGCTGTGGCTATGCTGTCCCAAAGAGCATTGTGAGCTTCGTAGGCAGGAAAATTACGCCTTTTTCGGATCTCTGACAATGAGTATTCATTCTTGCGGCCTGTAGGTCTGTGCAATTTGTGCTCTATATTAAAGGTATCGGCAAAGATCATGGGTAATTCCATTTCTTGGGTAAGCCCCAGAGCTTTTTTTAAAAAAGTACTTTCAATGATCCCGCAGTGAGTGATCACTACAGATCCTGCAAGCGTGTTCATAAGATCATTCATTACATCAACAGGATCTTCACCTCTTGTCAGTTGTTCCGGGGTGATCATATTGACTACGGCGCTTTGTTTTTTCACTGCGACAGGATTTTTTAGCAGGTGGTGAAAGGCACTGGAAAAATCTATACCACCTTTTTCTATGGATATTCCTCCTACAGACAGTATTGTGTCTGTATCGAAATTAAGTCCGGTTGTTTCAAAATCAAGCGCTATCAGTCTGCAATCACTTAATAAAGTGTTTTCTGTTGGCAGATCTGTTTCATAGAAACGTTGCAAATTACGTGGAAAACCGGGCATTTTTACGGTCTTTTGACAACGTTTTTTTATTTTATCTACAGGATGAAAAAAAGCATCGAACATATTTAACCGAATATTCCTCTGCTCGGGGCAAAACGAATTAAAGCTGCAACCTGATGTCTTGAGATGATCCTGAAGGCATCTCTTAAATGATTGCGTTCAAATTGGGTAAGTTCAGAAGGAACTATTGAATTGCTGAGCGCTTGATGTTTTTTGATGGCATCAAGTTGGTGTCGCAGTCTTACCGTATTCAAAAAGTCATACGCTTCGGTAAGTTCACGACAATCTTCCTGACGTAAAAGATCTGCTTTTGTTGCATCGTTCAGTCTGGTGATCGTATCTGTGGCCGTACTGTTTGCTCCCAATGCATATAAACGAGCCAACTCGATGATGAGATTTACCGCCTGACTTTTGATATTAAGACTTTTGCTGTTACTCCCGTCTTTGGTTAGTACGAATTGCCTGAAGGTACCCAAAGGCGGAGCGACGGCAGTGGAAACTTCACAAAGCAGAGCCAAAAATCGAGTATTTCCTTTTACTGTATTTAAAAGATGCTGTTTTAGTTTATTTACCAAAAATTCATCACCAAAGAGCAGACGAATGTCGAGAAATACTAAACTGTTTAACAGTGATTTTGAAGAGGTGTCGGAGATCCATTTATTGTAATATTCACACCAGTCCTGATATGAAACCCTCCATTTTGGGTTTGCAGCCATATAGTTTCCCTGACATAATGGATATCCGCAGCGGTCAAGAGCGGTACATACGTCCTGTGCAAGCATTGAAAAATATTTTGCTTCTGCGGTATTAAGCGGACGTTCGGTAATGATGGCGTTGTCCTGATCTGAGAGCAGTTGGATCTCGCATCTTGCTAAAGAGCCTGCCGCCACGAAAGCGAAGGCACAAGGGGCAGGGCCAAGTTTTGTAATAGTCATTTTTATGATGCGATCGCAGAAGGAATCCGCAATTTTTGACATGGTACGCTGTACTACATGAGGTTGCATATCCGCGTCGAGCATACTGCTGAATATTCCCGTCGTACGCTTTGAAAGCTCCGACAATTCGTCCACACTTTGTGCGTTTTTAATGTCGCGAATGAGATACACGGCTTCAAGGGCGCTGTTTTGTAAAAGTTCGGTAGTAGTTATAAGTCCTTTAATCAAGCCGGCATCTGTAACCGGTATGCAACGTACGTTGTGCTGGATCATAAGTTCCAATACCAGATCAAGCGATTCTGAGGCATCTACGGTAATAACATCCTTGGTCATTATTGCCGATACTTTGGTGGAATACGGTAAGGCTTTAGCTACCAATCGTTGGGCTATATCCGAGGCT
>CALBLB010000226.1 GCA_937896115.1 uncultured Succinatimonas sp. | reverse complement strand
ACAGACAATTCGTTGAAAGTGCGGCGGTATAAGGAAGATATCATGACAATAGCTGAAATAACTGCAAAAATGATTGCCTTTTCAGAAGGAAACCAACACGACATCTGTCACTTTCTGAAAGTTTGGGCGTATGCAAGAACTATAGGACAATTAGAAAAAATTGACGATCACAGTCAATTCATAGTAGAAACTGCCGCCATCCTGCATGACATTGCCTGTCCGCTGTGCAGAAAAAAATACGGCAAAGCCTTGGGTAAAGATCAGGAAAGAGAGGGCATAATCCTCGGGAAGGAATTTTTAAAAGATTGCAATCTTGCCCCTGAAGATGCAGAGCGGATAGTCTTTCTCATAGGACATCACCATACCCTGACTGATATTAAAAGCACTGATCACCAAATTCTGGTGGAGGCAGATTTCTTGGTAAATGCCTATGAAAGTAATATGTCTACTCATGCGATCATCAATGCAAGAGATCACTTTTTTAAGACTAAATCCGGAACAGCCTTGCTCAACAGCGCTTTTAATCTGCCGGCGCGCTCCTAACAATCAGGCATTAAAAGCTCCGGAGCAGTCTCCTACGCACTCTCCCATCCAGCCTTGCTCCAAGGCCGGTTGTTGTCCTTGTTTTTTTTGATAAAAGTAGTCGTTAATAAGTTTTTTTGAGCAAATAAGATCAGGAGCGATCCCGCTTTTTTTGGCCTGCTTCTCTAAAAAACCTTTCAAAGCATTACCGCTTTTTTTGGAGGATCGCCCGGGAGCATAAGCATCATAAGCTGCTTTTACAGGTGTATCATCTTCAAGCTCAAGAGACTCACGTATCCATTTGAGCACAATATAGCCGTATTCACGCACGGCTCCTGGTTTCATGCCGCTGTCTCTTAGGCCTTGCAGGGTAAGCGGAGTAAAACGTGCCAGAGGTAACAACGCTTTTGCAGTGATCACCCGGTTTAATGCTTCATTACGCGAACGTCCCAACTCATAACGCTTTTTGCAAATAAACTGCAGACGACGCAAAGCCTTTTCCGTAAGTTCACCTGCTCCGCCCACGCTCAAATAAAGCTCATCGGCAAGCGGCTCTTTAAGATATTGCTCTCTTTTTTGCTGCATGGCTTTAAAAAACCACTGAAGTCTAACATCATCAGCAGCAAACTCTTTTAACTCACGCTCCATCAAGTCCTTAAGATAGGCTACATCCAAAGCCGCATACTCAAGTTGCGATTCGGATAAAGGACGCATAAGCCAGTCAGAGCGGGTCTCACTTTTTGAAAGCTCGACTCCAAGATATTTGGCCGCGGCCCTTTGCAACCCCATTTTGTCATTAATACCGGCAAACAGAGGTAAAAGTTGCAGATCCCATAAGTGCTCCGGCAAGATTTTTTTTTCTGAAGCAAGACGCGCATGGTGAGCCAATACTTCAAGATCTTCATCGCAGGAGAACAAAAGGATCTGCGCCTTGCTTTCACATAAAGTCTTTATCAGCGAAGTAAGTTCGGCTCTTAAGGGATCGGCAAGATAACACTGCCCTTTTATTTCAAGCTGAATAAGCGCAAGCTCTGGAAAGTAAGTTTTTACCCGATCAAACTCGGTATCAAGGGCAATAAAATCGTCACTTTTTTGCTCGGCGATTAAGGCACAAAGAATTTGTACCTTCTCGTGAGAATCGATAAGATGGTAATTCAACATCTAGTTTTAATTATATTTATTTTCATGAAGATAGCGTCTCATGATCTTGCCTACGGGTGATTTGGGTAAGGCATTGATGAATTCTACTATCTTAGGAAGCTTATAGCCTGTAAGGTATTCTCTGCAGTAAGCAAGCACCTGAGCTACAGTCAGATCAGGATCGCGTTTTACCACGAAAAGCTTGATGGCTTCTCCTGTCTTTTCAGACGGTACGCCGACTGCACAGCATTCTGCTACCT
>CALBLB010000225.1 GCA_937896115.1 uncultured Succinatimonas sp. | reverse complement strand
CTGTGAAAATCTTAACGTTTTTTCGTCTATTTTTACTTGTCTGCATGAGCCTGTGTTGGCTTAATGTCGAAGCTGCCGCATTAAAATCCGTACGATCTTTTGCCAATCAGGATAAAACACGGGTGGTGTTCGACCTAAGCGGTGATATCAGATGGGCTCAGGCAAGACAAAAAGACGGGAGACTGATCGTAAGACTCAAAGATCTTAGCAATTATCAAAATACCCCGTCCCTGCAAAAACCTTCGTCAGGTTGTCTTGCCGGTGCAACTTCGGTTTTGGACGGTCGGGACGTGCGTTATATTTTGCAATCTCAGCGTTGCGGTACCCCAAAAGTTTTCATGCTAACTCCCCGCGACGGTAATCGCGATCATCGTTTGGTAGTGGATTTTCCTCATGCTGGGGGCGGAAATAACGTACCAACGGCATCTTCATCATCAGCAACGACATCATCAACCGACGGCAAAAGTTTAAAACAGCTTGAAAGTGAACTGTTTATCAAATACTCAAGCATAGGCAGTGACGGCCTGCGTTCCATGAGTCCTAAACAGGCGCGCGAGTACGACGCGGCTTTGGTAAAGTTAAGACAGGACTACGCTAAAAAGAACAGTGTTAATACCAGAACCAAGAGTACTTTCGTCGCCAAATCAGAAGAGCGGGAGACTGAAGAAGTAAAAGATACGGCAGCCCCTCCTAAGGCCGTCGAAGTAAAAGCCGTTGCCAGACCTTTTATCATCGCCATTGACCCAGGACACGGCGGCAAAGATCCTGGAGCCAAGGGTAAACGCGGCGTGCGCGAAAAAGACGTTACGCTGGCCATTGCCAAGTCTTTAGTAGGCTATATCAATACGGATAAACGTCTGCGTGCAGTCCTTACGCGCTCTTCTGATCGTTATGTAGATCTCGATACCCGATCGGTAATTGCCAGAAATAAAAAAGCAGCCTTGCTCATCTCGATACATTGCAATTCCACCCCTTCTGCGACCTCGGCGCGAGGTACCGAAGTTTTACTGCTGTCATCAAACCGGGCGCAACGCGAGAACAGCAAGGTGACGCGTACGGGATCTTCAGGAAAGTTAATAGGCGGTTCCGGGAAGGTGCTTAGCAATTCCAGAGGCAATCCTTATCTTGAGGAGATGGTGGTGGACATGTCGTCTCAAAATTCCCGCGCCGAAGGTTATGATTTGGCCGCAGAGATTTTAAAGAGCATAGGCAGTTTTACCAAAGTACACAAGAAAAAGCCTGTCTATGCGTCGCTTGCCGTGTTAAAAGCTCCTGATATCCCTTCGTTGCTCATTGAAACCGGGTTTTTGTCCAATCGTTATGAAGAGATCCAGCTAAACCAGCCCAACTATCAAAAGCAGATGGCATATCGCATCTTTTTGGGTATACGTTCTTATTATGAGAAGAATCCTTTAAACGATTTGAAATCGCGTATCGACAGCGACAGCCGTGGAAATAAAGCGCTGGCCTCAACTGCAACGCATACGGTGCAAAAGGGCGAGTATCTTGCGAAAATAGCCGCACGTTACGATGTCAGCATTGCCGAATTAAGACGCATGAATTCCTTAAAATCAGATACGGTTCACGCAGGACAGATCTTAAAAGTACCTAAAAAATGACTATACGCAGATTATCGGTACAGCTTGCCAACCAGATAGCTGCAGGCGAAGTGGTGGAGCGTCCCTGCTCCGTGGTAAAAGAATTGCTTGAAAATTCCGTTGATGCCGCCGCTACGGAAATAAAATGTTTCGTAGAAGGAGCAGGCCGCATCCTCATACGCGTAAGTGACAACGGTTCGGGCATACCCTGCGACGAATTGGTGCTGGCATTGGCTCCCCACGCCACTTCAAAGATTTCCTGCACCGAAGATCTTGAAAATATCCATACTTTGGGCTTTCGCGGTGAAGCTTTGGCATCCATAGCTTCGGTAACGCGTCTTACTCTTACTTCAAGAACTGCAGATGAGGCAGACGGTTACAGCGTAACGTGCGAAGGTCCCGAGATGGAGGCTTCGGTGATCCCCTGTCCGCACGGAGTGGGTACCACGGTTGAGGCCAGAGAGCTTTTTTTCAATACTCCTGCAAGAAGACGTTTTTTGCGCTCTGATCGTACCGAATTAAATCGCATTCGCGACGTATTCGTGCGTTGTGCTTTGGCCCATCCTCAGATTGGATTTGAACTTATTTCCGATAAAAAAACCGTGCTTAAAGTTAAGGGAGCTGCAGATGAAGGGCAGAAATTAAAACGTATGGCCTATCTTGCAGGCGGTGAATTTTCAAGAGAAGGTGCGGTCGTCAAATGTGAAGATCCTTTGCTGAGCATAGACGGAGTGGCGCTTTCTGCAGGTGATGCCACTCAAGGCGGTGCGGAAAAGATTTTTCTTTTTTTAAATTCCCGTCCCATTGCCGATCGCAGTGTAACTCATGCCGTGCGCGAAGCTTATTCGCAATTTTTCGGATCTCAAGCTGCCGCACGTTGCGTGCTCTATTTGGCATGTGATCCGCATGAAGCGGATGTCAACGTACATCCCCGCAAAGATGAAGTACGCTTTCACAGTATGAAAGCGGTACACGATCTTATCGTCGAGGCTTTGTTGCGCGCTTTTTCCCGTTTTATGCCGGCAAAAGATGATCTTCTAGGAGATCTTGAAAATAATGCAGTACCGCGGGCTGAGAACCGTGGTTTACAGGATCTTGAAGCGATCATAGCAGGAGAAAAAGGGAATAAAGAGGAGCAAAACTCATTACCGGCTTTCCCGGACGGGGACGGTTTTTTTATCTCTCCTGAAATAAAAAAAGAAAAAACGGATTTCACCGCCGACGCGGTTTTGCGGCAGCGTTCGTTTAACGATATGACGCGATCGCACGCCAAAGCCTCGATGATGAAAATTGCCTCGCAACATGACGTGGTAAAACCAGAACATTTGCAGGATGCGGAAACTTCTTTAAAAAATGAAGTTCAAAGCGGGGCAGAAAGAGGGGAACAAACTCAGATAAAGGTTTCTGAAAACAAGCAGGCAGGCGGCGTATTGCTGGATCTGCTTACCGAGCATACGGTCTTGGTGAAATTTCAAGACCGCTATTTGGTAGTCAGCGTTCCCAAACTTATGAAAATACATCAAGCCGATGCTTATGCTCAGGCTGTGGAACAAGATCAGGTTTTAACTAAGTCCCTGCCTTTGCCTTTTTCATTGAAATGCTCTCCTGAGCTTACCAAGGCTTTGAAAAATTGCCGGGACAATGTAAAACGCTGCGGTTTTGAGCTGACTTTTTCACGCCAGCAGATCACGGTTAGTTCTGTGCCCTGCGATTTGGAAAATATCGATCTTTCATCTTTTCTCGTACGCTGTTTCAGCCTTATTGCATCATCAGACGAACTTTCCAAGGGACGTTGTCCCAAATCTTTGGCAGCCTGCGTGGCAGATGCTTTGCCCTGTCAGGATAAAAATGTACAGGAAATACGTTGTCTGCTAGAAAAAAGTACGGAGGAGATGTTGCGCGCAAATGATGTAAGCGTCGATCTTAAAGTTAAGGAGCAGGCTTTGGGAATGGAAAGAGGGTTACAGCGATGAAAGCAGGATTGGAAAGAGCTTTGGTGATCTTAGGTCCTACTGCAAGCGGCAAGACCGCCTTGGCACTTGCCGTGGCTAAAAAAATTCCCTGTGAGATCATTTCTCTTGATTCAGCGTTGATTTACAAAGGAATGGACATAGGTACTGCCAAACCTACCCTTGAAGAAATGGCACTTTGTCCACATCATCTAATAGATATCATCGATCCTAGGCAAAGTTACAGTGCGGCAAATTTTGCGCATGACTGCACGTCCTTGGTTAAGGAGATCTGGCATCGCGGACGTTTGCCGGTGATTTGCGGCGGAACCATGATGTATTACAAAGCGCTGTGTGACGGGATCTCTCCTTTGCCGGTTACCGATGAAAAGGTAAGAGCCAAGATAGCGGCACAGGCGCAGGAGTCAGGCTGGCCTGCCATGCACGAAAAATTGCGGAATATAGATCCCGTTCTCTATGCCAGGTTAGCACCGAATGACAAGCAAAGGATTTCCAGAGCGCTTGAGGTATATGCCATGACAGGCAGAAGCATGAGTTCATTCTATGAAGAAAAAGGCAGTAAATGTCCTTTTTTAAGAGAGGAAATCGTGCTGTTGCCGGATGACGGACGCGAGAGTCTTAGAAAAATTATCAAGGAGCGTTTTGAGATCATGCTTAAGTCGGGGTTTGAGGATGAGGTAAGACGACTTAAAGAACGCGGCGATTTGAATTTGCAAATGCCTTCGATGCGTTGCGTCGGATATCGTCAGATGTGGGAATATCTTGACGGAATACTCAGTTATGATGAGATGCGCGAACGCTCTGTAATTGCTACCTGCAGATTGGCCAAACACCAGATGACCTGGTTGCGCGGCGGTTTAGGAGATAACAAAGAGGTCAAACGTACCATGTTGATCCCTGGAAAAAAAGGAAATGAAGAAGAGGCTTTAAAGATAGCTTTAAGATTTTTGAAAAATGAAAGATAGTTGCAGTTTTTTTCTCACTGCTTTTTTTATTCGCCTTTGCAAAACTTGTGTATAGTGATCAACACAGAATTGCTGACGAGTTATCGTGTATGATTCAGCAGAGGTCCGCTATCGTCTTGCTTTAAGCGGTTGCGGCTTATGATAATTAAATATTACTAGAAATTTGGTTAACAAAGATGGCAAAAGTTCAGTCATTACAGGATCCTTTTTTGAATGCTCTGCGTCGTGAGCATGTTCAGGTTTCGATTTATCTTGTCAACGGCATCAAACTTCAAGGACAGGTTGAGTCTTTTGATCAGTTCGTGATCCTGTTGCGCAATCAGGTAAGTCAGATGGTTTACAAGCACGCCATTTCCACCATAGTTCCGGCTCGTGCGGTCAATATGTCGCAGCTCTCTGAAGAGAGTCCCAAAGAGGAAGAAGCAAAAAATCAGGCTTAAGTGAGGGATCCCGTTAAAAAATGCAGGATCCGCAAATTGAAAAATTGGGGCTGACCGTTCTGGTTCATGCAGAACTTCCCAAGGCTGAATCGCAAGAAGATCTGGAAGAACTTATAAGGTTGGCCCAAACCGCCGGAGCGGAGATCGCCCAAAGCATAGTTTGCAAGCGCGATACTCCGGATCCGGCTTATTTCATCGGAAGCGGTAAAACTGAAGAAGTAGCCGCAACCGTCGCCGCCTGCGGCGCCGGTACCGTGATCTTCAACTCACGTCTCTCGCCTGCGCAGGAACGTAACCTTGAAAAAGCGCTTAAAGCGCGCGTGATGGATCGCATCGCGCTTATCCTGCTGATTTTTGCGCAGCGTGCCCGTACTTACGAAGGAAAATTGCAAGTAGAGCTGGCAAGACTTCAATATGAGCAGGCCAGGTTGGTGCGCGGCTGGACCCATCTTGAGCGCCAAAAAGGCGGTTTCGGATTGCGCGGCGGTCCCGGTGAAACGCAGATAGAACTTGACAGACGAGCGTTGCGCGAACGTATTGCCGCCGTTAAAGAAGATCTGCAGGCCGTGGAAAGACGACGCGGGCAAAATAGGCTTAAACGTCAGAAAAATTCCGTACCGGTAGTGTCTTTTGCAGGTTATACCAATGCCGGAAAATCCACTTTGTTTAACCGTCTTACCGGAGCTGATGTTTACGCAGCGGACAAACTTTTTGCCACCTTGGATCCTACGCTCAGGACCATGGACATCAAAGGAGTAGGTACGACCGTTTTTGCCGATACCGTGGGATTTATCAGGCATTTGCCTCATGATCTCATCGCTGCGTTTAAAAGCACGCTTGAGGAAACGGCTCAGGCGTCGCTTATTCTGCACATAGTTGACGCTGCTGATCCAAGACGTGATGATAATATTGCGGCCGTAAATGCCGTTTTATCCGAGGTAGGAGCAGCTGCGGTTCCGACGCTTATTGTCTTTAACAAGTGTGATCTTTTGGAAAACACTGCAGCCGGCATCGTCAGAAATGAAGAAGGGCGCCCAGAGCGCGTGTATGTCAGTGCCAAAACTTCTGCAGGACTTGAAGATCTTTTGCAGGCAGTTTCCGAATGTTTGGCTAAGGAAAGGTGTGATTTTACTGTTAAGATAGATCCTCGTGACGGCAGGTTACGCAGTATGCTTTATGCAAAGAAGGCAGTACTGAGTGAAAAATACGACGAAGACGGCAACAATATCCTTGATATCAGCATGGATGCTTCCGACGCATCCCGCATCGATAAGGATACTGGTGGTGCGTTGACGCGTTCGTGCTTAGGGAAAATTCCATGGCGTAAAAGCCGCGAATTCGACTTCGATTCGCTCTGAATTCGTTTGAGAAAAATAATGAAAGAAACAAACCAAAATCTTATGGGGTGGAATGCTCCTGGTAACGGTGGATCCGGCGGCTCTGATCACGGAGATAAGGATCCTTGGGGTCGTAATCGCGACAGTTTGGGAAAATCAAATGATCCCATCGAAACTTTGAACAATGTTTTAAATAACTTTTTCAAGAAGTTTAAAGGCGGCAGAGGCAACGGCTTTGGCAGCGGAAAAGGCTCAGGGATGAAACTAGGTTCCGTGGCCTCTTTTGCTTTGGTGTTGGCGTTGGCCGGAGTCATTGTTTCGGGCTTTTATACCGTACGCGAGGCAGAGCGCGGAGTAGTGCTGCGTTTTGGCAAAATGTATGACGTGGTGGATCCGGGGTTGCGCTGGAAGATCCCCGGTATCGACAACGTGAATATAGTCGACATCGAGCAGGTACGGGCTCTGCAGTCTTCAGGCACCATGCTTACCCAAGATGAGAATGTGGTGATAGTCGAGATGGACGTGCAGTATCGCATCAGTGATCCGGTGAAATATCTGTATTCAACCGTTGATCCTGATCATACCCTGCTTGAGGCTACCGACAGCGCTTTGCGTTATGTGGTGGGTCACACGCTTATGGATGATATTTTGACTTCAGGCCGTGAAATGGTCAGACAAAATACCCGTGAGCTTCTGACTTCTATCATTGAACCTTACAATACCGGTTTGTCCATAGTCGACGTCAACTTCCTGCCGGCCCGTGCTCCTGATCAGGTTAAGGCTGCCTTTGACGACGCCATCAGTGCTCAAGAAGACGAGCAACGTTACAAACGCGAAGCGGAAGCTTATGCCAATGAAGTATTGCCAAAAGCCGAAGGTCGTGTGCAACGCATTCGTCAGGAAGCGGAAGCCTACCGTTCGCAGGTGGTTTTAAATGCCCAAGGTGAGGTAGCCCGTTTTGACAAGGTTTTGCCTGAGTATGAAAAAGCTCCTGAGATCACCCGTCGCAGGATCTATTTTGAAACCATGCAACAGGTAATGCAGAATTCAAGAAAGGTCATACTCGACACTCCTGAAGGATCGTCTCCGGTGATCTATTTGCCTTTGCCTAATGAGCTGTCATCAAAGGCCAAGAACTCAGGCAGCACTGATGCGGATTTACAGCAGTTGCGTGAGGAAGCTTTGAAGAAAGCTCAACAGGAGAGCGCGCAGGATGCTGAGCAGAAAACATCTTCGGCACCGTCTGACAGGCGTCAGGGCGGATATCCGCCGCTTTCTGGCAACGGATACGGGCAGAGGTAAGCAGATATGAAAAACAATACCCTGAATTTAATCATCGTAGCCTTTGTCGTCGTGGTGTTTGCACTGTTTCAGTGTTGCTACGTGGTTTCGGAAGGCTCCATAGGCATAGTGACCCGCTTTGGTAAAGTCACCCGCAGCGATGATGCCACGCTTAACGTCATGCAACCTGGCTTGCATTTTAAGGTGCCTTTCATCGATAAGGTGAAGATCATGGATTCGCGCATTCAGACCATCGATCAGAGTGCCAATCGTTTCGTTACTTCTGAAAAGAAGGATGTGATCATCGATTCATATGTGAAATGGCAGATCGAGGATGCAGCTACCTATTACCTCACCACTGCAGGCGGAAACCGCATGCAGGCAGAGGAATTGTTGTCGCGCAAGATCAACAACTCCCTGCGTTCGCAAATAGGTCGTCTGACTATTCATGAGATCGTCTCAGGACAGGACAGTGATCGTACCGAGAATGAGTTTGACAGCCAGAAAACAGCTGATAACTCGACGCTTGGAACCACCAAGCGCGATGAAGTTATGCAGAATGCGCTGCGCGATATAGGATCTTCTGCACGCGACTTGGGGGTTCGCATTATCGACGTGCGTATAAAGCAGATCAATCTGCCTCCTGAAGTTTCCAATTCCATTTACCAGCGTATGCGCGCAGAGCGCGATGCCGTAGCCAAACTGCACAGATCTCAAGGTCGTAAAGACGCAGAGGCCATCCGTGCTCAGGCTGACAGAGAGGTTACCGTAAAGATCGCCGAGGCTGAAAAGGCAGCCCGCACTTTGCGCGGTGACGGCGATGCCGAAGCCGTTAAGATCTATGCCGATGCCTATTCGCGCAATCAGGAGCTCTTTGAGTTTATGCGTTCTATGGATGCCTACAGAAACTCCATGACTTCAGGCAACGATGTAATGGTTTTGAAACCTAAAGATAACGATTTCTTCAGGTTCTTCGGCAGTTTTGACGGTAAAACCGATACAAGGCATGCCGCCGAGAGATAAATGAGTTAAAATCCCGTCTTTGGCGGGATTTTTCTTTTCTCCGTCACCGATTTTTCAAACGAGATCCCGTGCGCGGGAATTGAGGATATACAAATGCCTAAGAATGTAGTCGTGCTTGGCACGCAATGGGGCGATGAAGGTAAGGGCAAAGTCGCCGATCTGCTCACTTCTCAAGCCAATGTGGTGGTTCGCAGTCAGGGCGGAAACAATGCCGGTCATACTCTGGTGGTAGGTGATCGCAAAGTCGTAGTCAGGCTCGTTCCGTCCGGGATCATGCACAAGGATTGCCAATGCCTCATAGGCTCCGGTGTAGTCGTCAATCCGGTCGCTTTGTTTGAGGAAATCGAGGAATTGCGTCAGGCAGGGGTAAGCGATGCCGAAGAGCGCATCCGCGTAAACGGCTCCTGCTCTTTGCTTTTACCCATTCATCCTGCCATCGACAAGGCTTCTGAAAAGGCCCGCGGTAAAGGAGCCATAGGCACGACAGGACGCGGCATCGGTCCTTGCTATGAGGATAAAGTGGCTCGTCGCGGCCTTAGAGTAGGTGATCTCTTCCACATGGATTATTTTGAGCAAAAGCTCAAAGCACTGCTTGATTATCGCAATTTCATTCTTAAAGAATATCTGCACGCAGAGCCCGTAAGCTATGAAAGCGTCATGGAAAGCGTGATGAGCTACCGCGAGCGTCTGTTGAAGATGGTGGCTGACGTTTCGGATATACTCGATCGTTCAAGAAAAGAGGGTAAAAAGATCCTCTTTGAAGGAGCTCAGGGTACTTTCCTCGACATCGATTTTGGAACCTATCCTTACGTTACTTCCTCCAACACCACCGCAGGCGGTTGCGTAACCGGATCCGGTGCAGGTCCTCTGGCTCTTGATTACGTCTTGGGCATAGCCAAGGTTTACACTACCCGCGTAGGCGGCGGTCCTTATCCTACCGAGCTCAATGACGATTTAGGCGAGCATATACGTCAGCGCGGCAAAGAATTCGGTGCCGTGACCGGACGTCCCCGTCGTACCGGTTGGTTCGATGCCGTGGCCATGCATCGCAGCGCCGTGTTGAATTCGCTTTCAGGCCTTGCGCTTATGAAGCTTGACGTGCTTGATGATCTTGATGAGGTAAAGATCTGCAAAGCTTATAAATTCCCTGACGGCAGCGTAAGCTCGCTTCCTCCTTTTTCAGCTTTCGATTACGAAGGCGTGGAGCCTGTGTACGAAACCATGCCCGGCTGGAAGAGCAATACTTTCGGGATCACTTCTTGGGATGAGTTGCCTGAAAAAGCCCGCGCTTACGTGCGTCGCTTGGAAGAACTCTCGGGGGTTAAGGTTGCCATTTTATCAACCGGCCCTGAGCGTAATCAGACCATAATCTTAGAAGATCCTTTCGCTTAAGCTTGAAAGCAAAAACAAAGGCTCCGAGAGGAGCCTTTGCTGTCCTTGGGGGCATCATTGTTCAGGCAGAACGCAACGCTGCCTTCAAAGCTATTTCACACAAAGCGTCACGATAAGGGGATTTGGGCAAGATGTTGAGAGCTTCGGTCGCTTCCTTGGCACTTTGCAACGCAAATTCCTGAGTTTTTTGCAGAGCGCCGACTTCATCGAGGGTCTTGCTGACGCGGTTAAAATCTCCCGATTTGGCAGCTTCTGCAAGATCTGCTCTAGCCTTTCCCCCAAGATCGCGCAAAGCTATGATCAAAGGCAGTGTGATCCTGCCGTCTGATAGATCTTCTCCTACATCTTTTCCGGTGTTGTCACTGCGTCCTTGGTAATCCAAGAGATCGTCTGCTACCTGAAAACCTTGTCCTAAAAGTCTGCCGTATTTTTTCAAGGCTTCGATTTTCTCGTTTTCGCATTTGAAAAAGATCGCCGGACCTGAGCAGGCAAGTTCAAAAAGAGCCCCTGTTTTGCAGTAAACGGTACGACGGTAATCCTGTTCACTTACGCTGAGATCTCCTTGTCTTTTCAACTGCTCAAGTTCTCCTGTGACCAAAGCCGAAACGGTTTGGGCCATGGAGTCGAAAAGAGGCATGCAGTTTAAGGTGTGTAAGAGCACAAAACAGCGGGTAAACATGTAATCGCCTGCCAGCACCGCCGCATGATTGCCGTCGGTTTCATTAAGCGTGCATGTTCCGCGGCGCAATGACGCCTTGTCGATGACGTCGTCATGAATGAGAGATGCTGTGTGCAGAAGTTCTACGGCGGCAGCCAGTCTTTCAACGGCATCTGAGCATTTATCGTCAAGATCCTGTATCAAAGCGGCAGCGCTTAATAAAGTAAGCCTCGGGCGCAGGCGTTTGCCGCCTGCACGTACCACGTGCATGCACATGGCATTGACGTTTTCTTCTTCTTTGGTGCCCTGTAAGGTCGAGAACAGCAGCTTTTCTACGCGTTGCAAGCCGTCTGCAGTCAGGAGCATGAAATCGGACATGAGTTCCCCCTAATCAACAGTGCGTTATTTTATCATCAGCAGTGAGCTTTTCTTGATTTGAACGCGCTTACAGGGTAAAATTCATGCGGTTTATTTTTGGAAGGCAGGCATTCATGAAACAGTGAGTGCCATAAGCGTTATTCGTTTGCATTTTATCTTGCAATCGTTGTGGTAACGCGCTAAAATACTGCCCCACTAGCGCCCTGAAAGGGCATTAATGATTAATTCTTCTGCGGGAGCGAAGACTCCTGCAACATACCCGGAGTTTTAGCATGTACGCAGTAGTATTTTGCGGCGGCAAGCAGCACAAGGTCTCCGAGGGCGACGTCGTCAGCGTTGAGCTCCTCGATGCCAAGGCTGGTACTGATATCGACCTTGACAAGGTTCTTTTGATTTCTGACGGCACCAACATTAAGGTTGGTACCCCTTACATCGACGGCGCTAAGGTTACCGCTCAGGTACTGGGCGCTCACGGCGGTGAAAAGGTCAAGATCGTCAAGTTCCGTCGTCGTAA
>CALBLB010000224.1 GCA_937896115.1 uncultured Succinatimonas sp. | reverse complement strand
CAGTTTGGCACCGGTGATCCCGAGATGATCAAGCAATATTTTAGAATGACGCGTATCTTCTGCTGCAATCAAAGATGCTTCTTTTAAAACCCTGACAGCTCTCAAAGTGATATCTTCCAAGTTTCCTATTGGAGTAGGAACAATATAAAGTGCGCTTTCAAGCACAGTGAAACCTCCCTTGAATCCGTACTGCATTTTCGCAAATTTTGTCATCAGGCAATGTATCACAATGCGGCAATCAGCCCAATTGCCCTAAGCCAACATGAGCACTTTCACCGCATAATGCTAAAATGAGATCTGTATTTTTAAGAACAGCGCCGCCTTAAGGCGGCATGACTTCAGGGAAACATATCGTGAAAGTCAAAAAAAACAAATTGAGCAGTGCACTTTGTGCAATGCTTGCCGTCTGCGCGCTTTCGCTCTCAGGATGCGGAACGCTGGAACCTTCGGCTCAGGCTACTTCGTCACAGGCTTTCCAGCACCTTAGCAAATCGGCTGATGAATACGCCGATCTTGCGGACAAATCCAGCGATGAAGGACGTTTTAATGCCCTGATCCTGTTAGCCCGCGCACAGATCTCAGCAGGAGACGCGGATGCAGCTCAAAACACCGCGGCTACTTTAAGATCCGAGGCCAAAAATTCGTTGCAAAAAGACGAGGTTTCCATAATTGACGGTCTGATACTGTCCCAGCTTGGCAACACCGTATCGGCATCAACTGCATTGGCAAAAGTCAATTCATCGGCTATGAACGAGAGTGCCGCTCGTTATTATCATCTGTTAAATTTTAAGGTAAACGAAAAGAATTACCTTAAGACCAAGCAAGATCGTTACCTAAAATCTGCTTTTCAAAGCGGTCGTGAGCTGGCACTGTTAACCTCAGGCAAGGATCGCGAAACGGTATGTCGTCGCACCGTTGCCTTGCTTGAAAGTGCCGGAGTCTCGAAATTAGGTTCAATGCTAAGTGCCACCAATGATCGCATCGATCGCGGTTATTTTGAATACGCACTTGCAGAGACCTCTGCTTCAAGCGAAGCCAAGGATCTGCTTGCTGCTTCTTTTTCACAAAAATATCCGGATCATCCGCTCAATACACTCGTAAACGCTGATCACACCGGTAACACAAACACCACAGATCATAGAGTTACAGCCGCTCCTGCCGCCTCTTCAGAAACAATTGCAGTAGCACCAATTACTGCAGACGGTGACTCAAAAGCAGTTCCGGTAAACGCAAAAGGCATCATCAGTATTGCCAAAGACGCGAAGATCGCCGTGTTACTGCCTTTGTCAGGGCGTTATGCCAAGAGCGTCGGAGAACCTGCAAAGCTCGGCGTGCTCTCGGCACTTAACAATACAAAAGCTCATTACAAGGTCTCTTTCTACGACACGGCCAAAAGTAGTATCGATTCTATAGTTCAAAACATAAAAACAAACGGTACGGCTCTTATTATCGGACCTCTTTTAAAAGCAGATCTCAATGCGCTTAACGCTTCTCAATGCGGTATTCCTGTGATTGCACTCAATACTCCTGAAAATAACCGCCCCGATAATGAATGGTATTTCGATTTAGGTCCTGATCATGAGGGAGTTTTGGCTGCTGCCAAAATAAAAGCCGACGGCCTCAAAAAACCGTTGGTTATTGCCACTTCGGACCGCCAATCCTCAAGAGCCTCCAATGCTTTCCTTAAAACTTTCGGTCCCTCAGCTTCCGGCTGCAACGTAGAATCCGGTAATGCTCAGTCTCTTGGGAAATGCATGATCGCAGACCGCGATTCAGTATATTTAGCCACATCGGCACCGGATGCAGTAACTTTCAAAGCATCGTTACCAGGAGCAGTGAAAGTATACCTGACCAGTCAAAGTTACGAAGGATTCAACAATTCAGGGCAGCAACTTGCTCTTAAAGGAGCGATGCTTGGCGAAATGCCCTGGTTGCTGTCTGACAGTGAATTAAAAGACAGTCTGATGAAAGCGGTTCCCAAAGCAGATACTCAGGCACAGCATGTATTCAGTGCCGGTTACGACGCGATACTGCTGGCATCGCTAATGCCTGAACTTGCAAAAGACGATCAGGATGTTTTGCACGGTCTTACCGGTGACATAAGTTTGGGAAATAACGGTCTGATAGAAAACGCACCGTTGTGGGTAGAACTTGGCAACATAAGAAATTAAGTTGCCGGTAAATTTATTCCCGCCGAAAAAGGCGGGATTTTTTTATTCAAAGCCCCAAAAAAAAAGATCGCTTTATGCGATCTCTTATTGGTTGCGGGGAAAGGATTCGAACCAATGACCTTCGGGTTATGAGCCCGACGAGCTACCCCTGCTCCACCCCGCGACTGATTTTTCAATTTGTTGGTTGCGGGGAAAGGATTCGAACCAATGACCTTCGGGTTATGAGCCCGACGAGCTACCCCTGCTCCACCCCGCGACAAATTGTGTGCGCATTTTATGTGCGTTTTTGACTTTTGTCAAGAAAAAAACAAATTTTTTTAACTATTCTTGACAGCAGAAAAAACTGAATTTTCTCCGCCAAAAGGATTCGGAGTATACATTTCTGCATCCCAGTCATTGTCATATTTAACCGTTCCGTCAGGCATGGTATATCTGAAGCGATACTGATATGAAGGCTTTTCACCTAAATTTACGGTAATTGAACCGCGGTATGTACCGTTACGCTGCGGCTTCATGGCCACTGGTTGCCAGCCGTTGTGTTCACAAAGCAAGTCAATTTGTTTGGCTCCCTGTACTGCTTCTTTTTTTATATAAAAAGAAACAGTCAGTTTCTTTTCTTTAAATCTTTTGGAAACGCTCATTATTGCTCCTCCAGCATTACGCCATTCTTTATAAATCTTATGAAGGTGCGTCCATTCATCAGACAACAAATGGCCTTTGACCGTAGATGTCCTAAGAAATCTTCTTTCCCTGCATTGTAAACTAAAAAAATACCGTGCGCATATTTTGATTTCGCATACAATTATTATATATATAGTTGATAGCTATGATTTTCAGATACTTAGTAAAAAAAGTTTTTCCTTATTAAAAAAAGATCTTTTATATAACACGTTGTTATTTAACGAATAACAATTCAACTGCAACCTGTTTTCGCGGGAATTAAAAAATTTTAAGCAATAAAAGGTAATAACAATAACACTTTGTTATATATGAATATTATTGTATTTATAAAGAAATGCATTGATTTATACGTATTTTTTCTAAAATCATTCCTTGAATATATCAACAAAAAATTATCAGCTTGATTTCCTGAAACCGTCGATAAGATTTTGCATAAAAATACGGCGCATATAAAAGCCGCGCGGCCTGACTTTGATCATGGTCCCGGCGGGTCCTACGCAGTCGGTCAAAGCCTGTCCGTTGGCAGCCTTCGGGCGCATTTGTATTACGTTGCCGTTACGGGCACTGATCTCTTCAACAAGACCTAAAGAAACCTTTTCCATAAGCTCATCATAGTCTTGCCGAATAACGGCCAGATCTTCCTTTGAGGGGGACCAAAAACGAAAACCGGCCACATAGCGCTTCTCATATGCAAAATCCCTGGGAGCCACTAAAAAAACAAACAATACACGACTTATTTTGTGAAAGAGAATACTGTCTTCAAAACGTCTTACCCGCATTTCATTAAGAGGCGCAGAGCAAAAGAATGTCGATTCAAGTACCTTAAAATCCGCCGACACAGGTACTGTTTTAAGTTCTATACCCAAATTCGGGAAATCAGGGATCGGCAACCCCGGTGCAGAAGCTCCCAACAGTCTTTCAATCAATTCGCCTTGAAATCCTTTTCCATGCACGGGAGATACGGGTAAAGCGATTTTTGCAAAAGTCGCAAGCTCGCTTAAACTCTTTCCCATTATTGAAAACAATCTTTCTTTCAGCTGCTCCGTATTTTGCGGAGGGCTAGCCTGATATCCTTCACTACGTTTCATTTGCTTTTACCGATCTTCCACCTAAAAAAAGCCTCTTCCACCACACTTTACCCTGCAACTGTATGTCAACTCTCAGGGCTTACGCTTTAACTGTGAGATAATGGAATACGGTATGCCTTATGGTATTAACGAAAGATTTTAAAAGATATTTTTTGTGATAGACAAAGACGGATACAGATCGAACGTCGGCATTGTGATCTGCAACCACAAAGGTCAACTGCTTTGGGCTCGCAGAATACGTCAAAACTCCTGGCAATTTCCCCAAGGAGGAGTAGATGCAGGCGAGATCCCGGCCGAAGCCATGTATCGCGAACTCTACGAAGAGCTGGGTTTGCGTCGTGACGAGGTCAGACTGTTGCGTACCTCCAAAACGTGGCTACGCTACAAATTGCCCAAAAGATTAGTACGTTGGGATGAAAAGCCTTTATGCATAGGGCAAAAACAAAAATGGTTTTTGCTGATGATCCTCAAGGACAGACAAAAACATATCGAGTTCGATCGTCGGGGACACCCCGAATTTGATGGATGGCGCTGGGTTTCATACTGGTACCCGGTTCGTCAGGTCGTAGCTTTCAAACAGGATGTTTACCGCAGAGTGCTCTCGGAATTTGCACCTACAGTGCTCACTCTGAGCCAAGGCGGTGAACGCCGCAAAAAACGCGGAGGATAATATGGACGATCGTCAGAGCAAAATGTTGCTGGCATTAAGGCAAATTACTGAAAACGTCTCGGCGCAAAGTTCACTAAATGAAGCAATAGCCCTATTGGTGGTAAGCATCAGAAACGCCACCGGAGCAGATTGTTGTTCACTTTATCTTGTAGACGAATTGGGTGAATATCTGACGCTTGCCGGAACTGACGGTCTGGATAAAAAAGCCGTAGGTAAAGCCAGATTGCGCTTAGGTGAAGGACTGGTAGGTTCAGTAGGACAAAAACAAGAATTATTGGATTTGGCTGATGCTCCGTCAGATCCTAAATTTAAATACCTGCCTGAAGTAGGCGAAGACAAATTTTTCTCATTTCTAGGCGTTCCCATCATCTATCAAGGAGAACTGCTTGGAGTATTGGTAATTCAAAGCCGCGAAAAACGCCAATTCGGAGCCGTTGAAGAATCATTTTTGGTAACCTTAAGCGCCCAAATGTCTTCCATCATTGCCGTATCCAGAGCTTCCAAAGAAGAGGATACTGACTGCGTGCGTCGCTACCGCGGTGAACAGGGTACCGGAGGCATAGCCATAGCCAAAGCGGTAGTTTGGCAACCTGATGTATTGCTCTCTGACGTCACTATTCAACATACCAATGAGCCTTACGTACAACAGGAATTGTTTCATCAGACTGTTTTTCAACTTCAAACCGAAATGGATCTCAATACCCTTCACATGAACGAAAGCGGACAAAAAGAAGCCGCCTTCGGGTATATGTCAGGTTACGGCAGTCTGCTTGACGATCCTACTTTTCAGGATGAAGTCGATACTGAAATTTTAGCTAACGGGATGACCGCATCTTCTGCGGTAAAGATTGTGGCCGAACGACGCCTTGCAGATCTTGAAGGAGAAGACGATCACGATCGTTATCTTGATCTAAGAGATCTTTCCGAGATCATTCTCTCAAGACTCATGAACTTTACCTCACACACTTCAGAGCTTTCAGAAGAAGTGATCCTGGTTGTACGCAACTTACCTGCTGCCATGGTTGCAGAATTCAAACGCTACCGCGTTTGCGGTTTCGTCTCCATGGACAGTGCATCAAATTCACATACCGCGGTACTGGCCAGAGATTTGGGCATTCCTTCGGTATCAGGATTGTTTTTTGACATCAACAGTATTAACGGACGCAACGTCATTGTTGACGGAATGAACGCCGAGCTGTTGGTGGATCCATCGCAAAGCGTCGTTTCCGAATACCGTCAGCTTATGACGCTTGATCGGGAACAAGAAGATCTCTTTTCAAAAGAAAAATTCGAAAAAGGTATCACTCTTGACGGTCAACGCATTGAAATTAAATTAAATGCCGGCTTAAGCCAGGAAGAAATGACCAATCTGCCGGAACAGACTGACGGCGTAGGTCTGTACCGTACCGAAATATCTTTCATGCTGTGCAAATCATTCCCCAGTGAAGCTCAACAATGTCAGTGGTACAGTTCCATACTCAAACAATTCAAAGGGAAAAGCGTGACCATGCGCACTTTGGATGTGGGGGGAGACAAATCACTGTCTTATCTTCCCATTGAGGAATCGAATCCATTATTAGGATGGCGCGGCGTCAGGATCACCGTAGATCAGCCTCAAATTCTAAAAACCCAATTGCGTGCGATGATTTTAGCTAATAAAGATCACGGAAATCTTGAGATCATGCTTCCCATGGTTTCAAGGCTGTCCGAGGTCAATATCGTTAAAAAAATCTTAAAAGACGCCGTACGCGAAATCTCCGAGCTGTCTAAACAAAATATTCCTATGCCGAAATTCGGCGTTATGCTCGAAGTTCCATCCGTAGCCTATATGATGGACGAATTGATAAAAGAGGTGGATTTTTTCTCCATAGGCTCCAACGATCTAATCCAATACCTTTTAGCAGTAGATAGGGGCAATCCGAAGGTAGCAAGGTTCCTTGATACTTTCCATCCGGCAGTCATTCGTTGTCTGTACTATCTGTGCCAAAAAGCAGGTCAGGCTCACAAACCCATTGCCGTATGCGGAGAAATTGCGGCAAATCCTCTGGGTGCCCTTATGCTTTTGTCTTTAGGATATACAGAACTGTCAATGAATTACTCAGAACTTTCCCGCATAGGTTACATAGTACGACGAGTAAACTTTAAAGATTTGCTTGAATTAGGGAAAAAAGCCCTCAAACTGCCGCACTCTGAGGAAATCAGGCAACTTTATATCGATTATGCAATTGCTGTCGGACTTGACAAAGTGGTTACTCAAAATTTAGTCAAACGTCCTGCAGACAAGATCGCAAACTGACACAGGAATCAATCACATGCGCGTTTACTTAGATCTCTTAGACAAGATCATGAAAGAAGGATGCGATCGCGACGATCGTACCGGTACCGGCACCCGTTCCATTTTCGGAACCCAGATGCGTTTTAACCTATCTGACGGTTTTCCTCTGCTTACCACTAAAAAGGTACACTTAAAATCAATCATTCACGAATTGCTGTGGTTTATATCAGGCTCCACCAATATCCGTTATCTGCAAGAAAACGGTGTCAGGATTTGGAACGAATGGGCCGATGAAAACGGCGACTTGGGACCTGTTTACGGCAAACAGTGGCGGGACTGGGTTACCCCTGACGGCAGACACATCGATCAGCTGAAAAATGCTGTTGAAATGATCAAACACCATCCTGAATCCCGCCGCATCATCGTATGCGCATGGAATCCGTCAGATGTGGACAAAATGGCTCTGCCTCCTTGTCACACTCTTTATCAATTTTATGTAGCTGACGGTAAACTCTCCTGCCAGCTTTACCAACGCAGTTGTGACATGTTCTTAGGAGTACCTTTCAATATTGCCAGCTACTCACTGCTTACCATTATGACTGCCGCCGTATGCGGCTTAAAACCTGGTGATTTTGTGTGGAGCGGCGGCGATACTCATATTTATAAAAACCACTTTGAGCAAGTCAAACTGCAATTAAGTCGCAGTCCGCGTCCCTTGCCTCATATGATCCTAAAACGAATTCCGTCATCGTTGTTTGATTTTCATTATGACGATTTTGAACTTGAAGGTTACGATCCTTATCCTGCCATCAAGGCACAGGTTTCGGTTTAATTGAGGACGACAGTCAAATGGAAATTTCAGGAAAAATCAAATGGCAATCTCGTCGCGGCATGCGGGAAATCGACCTTATGCTTCTGCCTTTTGTAGAGCACGATCTGCCTAATATGGACGAAGAAACTCTAAAAGATTATGAAGATCTGTTGGAAGCATCGGATTTGGAACTGGTTCGCTGGTTCAACGGAAGTTGCAAACCAGATTCCCCAAGAAGACAAAAAATTGTGGATATCATAGTCAAATGTCATCAAAAACGCATTGGCACAGAGGGGGTATAAATGCAGTTTGAAGAATTTCCCCTGCCGGATTTTTTGCAGGACGACATACTTTATAAAGGTTGGGAAAATGCTACTCCAATTCAACAGCTGGTGATCCCCAAAGCCTTGGAAGGTGCCGATATTCTAGGCGGAGCTCCCACCGGTACCGGTAAAAGTGCTGCTTTTTTGATCCCCATCATTTCAAGACTTGCATTGACGCATAAAAACGGGATCAGAGCTTTGATCCTTGAACCGTCAAGAGAACTGGCACTGCAAGTCACCAAGGAAGCAAAAGATCTTACCGAAGGATCAGACATAACCTGCGGAAGCATCATAGGAGGAGCAGGTCGTGAAGATCAGCTTGCTGATCCTCGTAATATCACTGTAGCCACCCCCGGACGCATGCTCGAATACTTGAAAAAAGGGGATCTTGATACCGATCCTGTGGAAATTTTGGTGATAGATGAAGCCGACCGCATGTTGGATATGGGCTTTCGTGACGACGTGGCAGCCATTGTACGCTCCTGCCAAAAACGTTTTCAAACCATGCTGTTTTCAGCCACTCTAGAAGGCGCCGGCATCCGTGATTTCGCCGATACCGTACTAAATACTCCGTTTGAAGTCAGACTGTCAGGCGGAGACAACGGCGAAAAACTGCCGGAACGGTTGCAACTGCGCGCTTATTACGCAGCAGGGGATACACAAAAAAATGCCATTTTAGTTCACCTGCTAACCACTATGCGCGGAAGATCTATCGTATTTGTAAAAACACGTGATCGCATTGGACGCGTAGTTTCAGCCCTAAAACGTAATCGTTTTAACTGTGCCACCTTAGAAGGTGACATGAATCAAAGTGAACGCGAAGCCGCCTTAAAACGCTTTAGAGAAGGGCAATGTGATATTTTGGTCGCTACCGATGTTGCAGCGCGCGGCTTGGATCTGCCTGACGTACGCTATGTATTCAATTACGACATGGCCGGAAATGCCGCAGTATTTACTCATCGCGCCGGCCGTACCGCACGGGCAAGTGCCGAAGGAACCTGCGTAATGTTAGTAACGGCAGACCAATTGAAAATGCTGGAAAGTCTTGAACGATATACCGGACGTAAGGTTGAGAGAAGACAGATACGTAACCTCTGTGCAGCATTTCCGGACGAAGAAAGTTTGAAATTTCATCAATCAGAAAAGAAACGTAAACGCGCTTCCGCGTCCGGCAACGGGGGATTTGATCGACGCACAAAAGACGATGAAAAAAAGCCTCACATCAAAAAAAGACATAGAGATCTAAAGAATAAAGGCAAACCGGATTTTGCACTTAAACGACAGAAAAAAGCCTTAAGAGCTGTAGCTAAAACCGATCATGCTCCTACAAACTAAAAATCAGGAATACGGTTCATGAGTGCAACTATATTTCGCAATGCACAATTGCACATTACTTCGCCGGATTTTAACGGCGTAAGTGATTTTGCAGTTCAGGATCACCGCATCATTCCCATGGATCCTTCTTTACTGCAAAATACCGCAGCAGAAGAAATCGATCTAAACGGTAAACATGTAAGCCCCGGGTTTATCGATCTGCTGGTCAACGGGTGCAGAGGTGCCTCTTTTACCAACGATCCTACCGTTTTCACACTCGAGAATATGCGTTCATTTGAATTGCAGCACGGAACAACCACATTCATTCCTACACTGCTCTCATGTCAACGCGAAACCTTAACCAAAGCTTTGGTAGCCATAAGAACCTTCAAAAATAACCATACTACAGTTTGTCCCGGTATGCATCTTGAAGGTCCTTTTATCAATTATTTATATAAGGGTTTTCAACCGGAAAGCTATATACGACAGATCTCTGAATCTGACATAGGTTATTTATCTCAAGTACGTGATCTCATAGCTTACATGACTATTGCCCCAGAAAACGTACGACCAAAATATATTCTCGCACTTCAAACTGCAGGGATCAGATTATCGGTAGGTCACAGCGCGGCCTCATATTTTGAAGCACTATCAACCTTCAAGGCCGGAGTTCACATGGTGACACATCTGTACAACGGAATGCGCCCCATCATAGGACGAGATCCGGGGATCATAGGAGCAACATTGGAATCTCCTCTGGTGAGTGCAGGAATAATCGCAGACGGGCGACATGTACATCCTTCCGTAATCAAGCTCATGCATTCTTTATTAAAAGAAAGAATGTACATTGTTTCCGATACGCAGGCACCGGCGGGTACCTTGAAACAGCAAGGTTCGTTCAGTGTTGCCGGAACCGAAATTTTTATAGATAAAAAACGCGGACTCATTGATTCAAAAGGATCTTTGGCCGGTACGGAAATTACGTTATTTGATGCCGTAAAATTTCTGATACATAGTTGCGATTACACTTTGGATGAAGCTTTATACGCGGCTACAGCAGCCCCTGCACATGCATTGAATTTAAAAGAAATCGGAACAATTGCGCCTGGGAATATCGCTGATTTGGTGATATTTGACGACAATTTCAAAATACAGTACGTATTGCAAAACGGATACATGAAAAATATCGGAGACGTCATTTAATGCAGGTTAGTATATTAGACAGGATCAGTGCCGTTGCCAACGAATTGTCAAAGGGAGAAAGAGCAGTCGCCAAGGCGATATTAAATGATCCCAAACTGGCTGTTACGGAAAATATAGCCGAATTGGCAAAAAGATCCGGTGTATCACAACCTACCGTTTGCAGATTCTGTACACGTTTTGGTGCTTCAGGTTTTCGCGAATTCAGAATAACGTTGAAAGAAGCTGTCAACGGAGAAAAAAACGTCGCAACGCAAAATATACATAGCGGAGATACTGTTTCCGACGTTATTTCAAAAGTATTTACTTCGCTGCTTGTAGCATTAAAAAAAGCAGAGCACGATGTCAACGCCGAGATCATGGCAAGAGCCATAGATCTGATATCACAATCAGGAAGAATAGTTGTTGCTGCTCAGGGCCTGTCTTCTTTTACAGCAAAAGACTTTTCTTCAAAACTGCTAAATCTCGGTATGCACTGTGAGTATTACTCAGATCCTGCCCTCCTGTTACGCGCCTGTGCTTCATTACATGCAGGAGAAATTATCATCTTAATTACATCTCACGGCAGCTCCAGAGATCTTATTCAAGCAGCAAACATTGCTCAAGAAAACGGAGCATCAACATTGGCCATATGTCCTGCAGGATCCCCTTTAAGCGCACTGTGTCCCCTTTGCCTGAACACGCTAACTGACGACGAACAAGGTGTCATAATGTCAGGAAGGATCTCTTCATTTGCATATCTTCAATGCATATGTGCCGGTGTAAGTCTTAGAAGAGCAGATCTGGTAAAACCTTTACGTACGAAAATAAATAAGGCATTAAATCGACTTGCTTTTACAAATCCAAATGAACAAGAGGAAAAAATTGATACATGTACACAGGAAAAGCTTACGGCTGATTCACCGATCACCGTTTTGAATTGGAAACTTTAAGAATAAAAAATAAAAAAAAACCTCCTAAACGGAGGTTACCAAAGATGGTGCTGATACTGAGAATCGAACTCAGGACCTCACCCTTACCAAGGGTGCGCTCTACCAACTGAGCCATATCAGCAAAATAGAGAGCCCGGCAGTGATCTACTCTCGCACAAACGTACGTTGCACTAC
>CALBLB010000223.1 GCA_937896115.1 uncultured Succinatimonas sp. | reverse complement strand
GGCGGATTCAGCCTAAAAACGACGCTTTTTTGAATTTAATTCCTGATTTTCAAAAAGTTAGCTAATTACATACTAGATTTAAAATCGTGATCAATATCAAATATCGATATCATGCCGTCCGATGTTCCTGCCCCACAATTCTTACACCGATACGACCTAAAATGAAAAGTACTACACCAACCAAAGTTCCGATCCCCAAAGCCATAAGGTAATGCGGCATCTGCGGAGACAAAGGAATAATAAAGATCCCTCCGTGTGGAGCACATACCCCGCACTGAAAAGCCATAGATAAAGCCCCTGCTACTCCAGATCCGGTAAAACAAGCAAAACGCATGCGTTTAGGGGCAATAAGCATGTACGGCATAACTCCTTCGGTTACAAACAGAAGTCCCTTTCCTATAGCTTTAAGACTTAATTGCCGTTCACGCATTGAAAAAAACGGTCTTACCAGAAGAGATGCAAGTCCTGCGGATAAAGGCGGAACCATTCCGCCTGCCATCACTGCAGCCATTACTTTACTGCCGGCTCCGACTTCCGGAATTGAATCAGCCAAGAGCAAAACTCCGCAAGCATAAGCCATTTTGTTCAACGGTCCGCCCATATCTGCAGACATCATAAGGCCTAAAACCGCACCTATTACCACACGCAAAGGCAATCCTGCATGATTTATCAGAGAATTTATATGCGTATCGAGAAAACTTGCTGGAATATTAGTGATGAATTCGGCGACCGCGGTAACCCCCAAAGCTCCCACCAACGGATATACCAAAAGCGCAAACATGGCATCATGACCTTTTAAAAATCTTTGCGCCAGGATCGCCGTCATATACGCGATCATGCCTCCGGCAAATCCGTTTACCAATGCTCCGACTACTCCTGCCCCGGTCATATCTGCCATTACTCCGCCGGTAAACCCTGCAACCAAAGCAGTACGTCCGCCTATTGAAAAAGCAATAAATGCCGAAAGTACGGGAAGAAGTAAAATACCTATGCTGTAGCCTATGGTGTCAAAGAAAAAACCTATGCTACTGCCGTTTAAAAAAGGCAAACAGGCAAAAGCTGACAAAATTCCCGCCGTGGCTGCCAAAGGCATAATATAGGTAAGACCGCTCATAAGATGACGGTACATACGCATGGGGATGGAAACTGCTTCTGCGCGAAATACCAAAGAATACGGCTGACAATCAGGACTTAATGCGCGGGTAATAAGCTCCTCAGGTTTATTGATGCCGTCATTGACACCTACACGTACTAAAGGCTTTCCTATAAAACGGTTCATACGTACGGTGCGATCAGCTGCTACGATCACGGCTTTTGCCCCGGCAATATCCTCTGGCAAAAGCGGATTGCGGTTTCCGGCAGCTCCGTCGGCTTCAACCTTAATGGAGATCCCAAGCTCACGCGCTTTTTGCTCCAAAGCTTCTGCTGCCATGTAAGTATGAGAAAGACCTGCGGTACAGGCTGTAACCGCTACGATATCGTAACTTACCGCTTCCTTAGGATTTACCTGTTTTTCCTGCTCCTCATCCTTTTCATCGCCTTCAGCTTTATCCACTATTTCCAGGAATTCTTCAGATGATTTGGCGGCTATCAATTTTTCTCTGACTTGTTTATCTATCAGCAAGGATGATAGATGAGCAAGTACATCAATATGCTCGTCCGAAGCCTTGTGAGGTGAAGCTATGATAAAAAAAAGTCTGGCTTTACTGCCGTCCAAAGAATCAAACTCTATACCTTCGTGCAAAACCATCGCCGCAAGTCCTGGATAAGAGACGCCTGCACTTTTGGCATGCGGTATAGCTACTCCTTCACCCAAACCGGTAGAGCTTTTGCTTTCTCGGTCAAATACCGCCTGACGAAAACGTTCGACATCGTTGATGCAACCGGTGGAGGCCACCAAATCAACCAAATGATTGATAGCACCCTCTTTATCCTGTACCTCAGGATTAAGATCCACAGCCTGCGGCCTCAACAAATCGCGTATGCGCATATGCATTTCCTAAAGAGCTGATTTCATTCTTACGCAGATCTTACCCTGCCTTGGTAAAAAAAACATTAACCCATACTGCTCACTAAACTTGTAGACAAGATTTTATTAAATGGGAAATATAGGCAAATGCATTACGTCGTTATTTAGCGCCGAGCCCTGTGTTTGATTACGAACTTGGCGATTTAACAAGCTGTGCTGGCATACATCAAAAATTTAAAACCATTTCCGGCTGATCTCTTTTCGGCATCCAAATCCTATTTTTCGTTTTTTCCCGTAAACGTTTGGGATCACGACAGAGCGGTATTCGTATATCTTTAAACTGCTCTTACATTCTACTACTGAAACAAATAAGTGTGCATTATGTATATGTGCATATGCACATAAATTTATTAAGTAATATTAAAGCCTAATGCGATAAAGCTCAAATATAAGCCTTTTATTATTAACTAACCTGTCAGCATAGAGAGCAAAACAAACAATGTAGAGCCTCTGATATACAGTCAAACCGACAGGAGATTTTATGAAGAAGTTTGCTATCGCACTGTGTGCATTAGGTGTAGCCGTAGCCTGCGGTACCGTATCTGCAGCCGATTATCCCAGCATGAAGATACGCGCAGCCACCGCTAATATCGAAGCTTCCCACCACGGTATCTGCCTCAACAAGGTAAAAGAAATAGTAGAAAAAGAATCTGGCGGTAAGATCAAGATGGAGATCTTCTACGGCGGTTCTTTAGGTGACGAGCAGGCCAACGTCAAGCAGTTGCGCAACAACGAAATTCAGATGTCCACTCTCACCGGCAACAACCTCGTAGCTTTTGCCCCGTCTGCCGGCGTTTTCACTCTGCCGTACATTTTCCCGACCGCTCAGGATGCCCGTAAAGTATTCGATTCAGATGTTGCCAAAGACATCAACGAAACCATCGCCAAAGAAAGCGGAACCCGCCCTCTGCATTGGCTGATCGGTGGCTATCGCTATCTTACCAATTCCAAACATCCCATCGAAAAGATGGAGGACATGAAGGGTTTGAAGATCCGCGTGTCACCTTCTGAAATGCAACTTGCCACCTACAGATCCTTCGGAATTGAACCGCATCCTATGGCCTGGTCCGAAGTCTTCAATGCATTGCAACAGGGCGTGATCGACGGTGAAGAAAACCCGTATACCGTGATGCGCGACATGAAGTTCTGGGAAGTCCAGAAATACCTGACTGAAGTTCACTGCACCTTGTGGATAGGACCTCTGCTCGTTTCTGAAAAGTGGTACCGCAAGTTAAACGACGACACCAAGGCTTTGCTTGCCAAAGCTGCCGAAGAGGCCGTCCACGGCGAATGGAACTGGTCTGAAGAACAAGACGGCGTAGCCAAACAGGACTGCATCGATCACGGCATGCAGATCTCCACTTTGCAGGATGAAGACAAATGGCAGGCTGCGGCCAAATCCATTTGGCCCAACTTCTACGACAAGGTCGGCGGAAAAGATCTTGTGGACAAGGTCGTGAAAGTTGTCGAGCAGTAATTTGACTGCATGACCAAAGGTAACCGGTCCTTGAAGGACCGGTTTTGAGAAAGGGTGGAGAAATAGCGATTATGCCCCGTTTTTTAAAGTTTTACTTCCGCAATTTCGAAGAATGCATGAGCGGTTTTTGTCTTGGCATGATGATCATGGCTTTGTTGGTACAGGCCGTAGTCAGAGCCGTTGCCGGCACCGCCGTAGCCTGGGCAGAGGAGCTTTCCAGATTCTGTTTCATCTGGGCGGTATTCTTCGCCATGGCCCTTGCCAGCAAGCGTTGCGAGCATGTCTGCATTACCGTGCAGTTCATGAAATTCAACCAAAAAATCCGCTTCTTTATACGCATAGTGCGTGACTTGGTGTGGATCTTCTTCAACGTGTTTATTGCATACACCTGCTGCGAAGTCATAGCCGAGAGTATCGAATTCCCTGAAATCTCCCAGACTTTAGGCTTCCCCAAATACTATGTCGAAGCGGTGATCCCGGTTTCATTCATCTTAAGCAGTGTCCGCATCCTTGAAGACTATTGGGTGCACTTCAAAGCCGGCACGCTCAAAGACATGACTATCTGATTAAATTTCACAACGGTTAATTAAACGGAGTGCCCGATGTCTCCTCTTGAAATACTTCTGTTCTCAATGGCAGGTCTGTTCCTGCTGGGGATCCCCATCTTTATGGCGCTGGCAGCCAGTTCTTGCATCACTTTGCTCTGCACCGACATTCTGCCTTTGTCCATCATTCACAATTCACTTTTTGACGGTCTGAACATTTTCCCGTTGCTTGCCGTACCAAGCTTCGTGGTTGCCGGTACTCTGATGGAATACGGTAACATCACCAACCAAATCATTACTGTGGTTAAACAGGTGGTAGGACGTTCCTTCGGCGGACTTGGCATCTGCACCATTTTGGCTTGCACATTCTTTGCCGCCATCGCAGGGTCCGGTACCGCCACCACCGCTGCAATCGGTGCAATTCTCATTCCTTCCATGATGAGAAACTCATACAAACCGGAACATGCAGCGGCCATCACCGCAGCAGGCGGTACCATAGGCACTCTTATTCCTCCGTCAAACTCCATGATCATGTTCGCCGTGTTGGGCAACGTGTCGGTAACCGGCTTGTTTACCGCAGGATTCATTCCCGGTTTTATCGTAGCGTTCTCTTTGTGCCTGACCACCTACATCATCGCCAAAAAGAATAACTATCACGGTGACGCAAACTTTAAATTCGACTTAAAGGAGTTCTTAACTTCCTGCCGCAAAGGCTTCTTCTCACTGTTCACTCCGTTCATAGTCTTAGGTTCCATCTATCTTGGAATCGCAACTCCGGTTGAAGCATCTATCATCGCCGTTGCCTATGCCATCTTCGTAGGTGTCGTCATTAACCGTTGCTTAACCTGGTTGCACATTTGGAAAGCCATCATGAGCGGCGTCATGGTATGCGGTACCGTAGTAGTCATCGTTGCTACCTCGACTCTGCTTGGCAAGATCCTTACTTTGGAAAACGCTCCGCTCAAGCTCTCCGAGATGATCACCACCTTCTCTTCAAACCCCGTCGTAGTACTGCTGCTTATCGTCGGCATGCTCTACATACTCGGTATGTTCATGGAGACTTTGGCCCTCATCATCATTCTGACTCCGGTGCTCATGCCCACTACCAATGCTCTGGGTATCGATCCCATTCAGTTCGGTATTCTGATGGTTCTTGCCACCAACGTGGGCATGCTTACCCCTCCTTTGGGCGTAAACCTCTTCGTATCCTCAAGGATCGCCAAGACCACCGTGGAAAGAGTGTTCGTAGGTGTGTTGCCCTTCTTACTGGCACTGACTGTCTGCGTGCTCATCCTGACTCTCTTCCCGAGCGTCTCGACTTTCCTGCCGCATTTACTCGGTTATTAGTAATTCAGGACTGAAATAAAAAACACAACGTTAAGTTTGAAACAGATACAGTTTAAGGAATAAAAAAATGATCAAGGTTAAGGTCTTAAAACCTGCTGATGTCACTGCACAGATAAAAGACGGTATGACCGTGTGCACCATCGCCATGACTCTGGTCAGTGCGGCAGAATCCATACTCAAGGATATCGAGAAGACCTTTTTGGAAACCGGACATCCTTGCGATCTTACCGTACTGCATTCCTGCGGTCAGGGCGATCGCAAAGACGGTCTGCTCCATCTGGCTCACGAGAAGCTCACCAAGCGCATCATCGGCTCTCACTGGGGCTTGATGCCTGGTTGGATGTCCCTTATCGCCAACAATCAGGTTGAAGCCTATTGCATGCCTCAAGGACAAATTGCTCAGCTCTACCGCAGCATGGCCTGCGGTTTGCCGGGCAAAATCTCCAAAGTAGGTCTGGGCACCTTCGTCGACCCCCGCTATGAAGGCGGCAAGATGAACAGCCGAACCAAACCGCTTGAAGATCTCATCGATGTGATGAAAGTTGACGGTGAAGAGTATCTCTTTTACAAGAAAGTCCCCATCGACATCTGCATCATCCGCGGCACCGAATGTGACGAAATGGGCAATCTCACCACCGATGAAGAAGCGATGAAACTTGAAGTACTTGAAGGAGTACTGGCAGCCAAACGCTTCGGCGGCAAGGTGTTTGCTCAGGTTAAACGCATTGTCCAAAACGGTACCTTAAATCCAAAGAGCGTCACGGTCCCGGGCGTATTCATCGACGGTGTGGTGGTTTGTGACAATCCGCTTGTCGATCATCGTCAGTCCTCGTCTTGGTATTTTGATCCTTCATACAGCGGGCAATCCCGCGTCGTGGCCGACTCCATCGAACCTCTGCCTCTGACTGTAAGAAAGGTGATAGGCCGCCGTGCTTTGGAAGAAGTCAAACCTGGCAACATCATCAACCTAGGTACCGGCATTCCCAACGATGTAGTAGGCAATATCGCCAATGAAGAAAAGATCAACGAAGACATCATGATCACCGTAGAGTCAGGTATTTACGGCGGCGTGCAGTCAGGCGGCATCGATTTTGGCGTCGGCAAGAATCTGTGCGCCATGATCACTCACGTCTCGCAGATGGACTACTACGACGGTGCGGGCGTGGATGTCACCTTCATGGGTTTTGGTGAATTGGACGGCGAAGGCAACATCAACTCCACCAAGATGGGACCTCGTTGCACCGGCGCAGGCGGCTTCCTTGACATCACTCAAAACGCAAAAAAGATCATTTTCTGCGGCACCTTCACCGCTTCAGGCTGTGACTTCTCCTTTGAAGGCAAAAAATTGCACATCAAGCAGGAAGGCAAGATCCGCAAGATGGTCAAGCAGGTGGCTCAGTACTCCTTCAACGGCAAGATTGCCCGTGACAAGGGGCAGGAGGTCTGGATCGTCACCGAGCGTGCCGTATTCAAGCTTGTTCCTGAGGGAGTAAAGCTCATGGAAATAGCTGCAGGTGTCGATTTGCAAAAAGATGTACTGGATTTAATGGATTTTAAACCTATCCTAAGCGAGGACCTTAAGGTCATCGATACGGATATCTACAACGAGGGAACGTACGGCCTTAAGGAGAAAATTCTTAAATAGTACGAGGGTTTAATTATGGATTTATCAGGCAAGGTAGCGATGGTCACGGGCGGCAGCAGCGGCATCGGACAGGGAATAGCCCTGAAATTGGCAGTTGACGGAGCTTATGTTGCCGTCCTGGATACCGCACCTTGTGACGAAACCATGCGTCGTATCAAGGAAGCCGGCGGAAAAGCCGAGTTTCATCAAACGGATGTATCCGACGCAGCGGACGTTGCATCAAGCTTTGCAGAGGTGATCAAACAACAGGGAATGCTCGACATTTTGGTGAACTGTGCCGGCATCAACCGCGATGCCATGCTCCACAAAATGACTTATGAACAGTGGCAGCAGGTGATCAACGTGGATTTAAACGGCACTTTTTACTGTACGCAAGAGGCTGTCAAGCATATGAGGCCGCGCAACTACGGAAGGATCATCAACATCTCATCCGGCAGTTGGTTAGGAAACATAGGGCAGGCCAATTATGCAGCAGCCAAAGCAGGAGTCGTCGGACTTACGAAAACTGCGGCAAGAGAAAACGCCAAGCACGGAATAACCTGCAATGCGATATGCCCAGGATTCATCGAAACGCCGATGACATTGAAGTTAAAAGAAATTCAAGGAGGAAAGCCTTGGGAGAGCATGGAAGCCCGCATTCCGATGGGATATGCAGGCAAACCCAGCGATGTGGCCAACATGGTCGCCTTCCTGGCTTCCGACGAGGCTGCCTACATCACTGCAGAAGTAATCAATGTAGGTGGCGGAATGATTGTTTAAACCTTTTTTGGTAATTTAAACCGAGGTAAAAAATGAAAGTTGTAGTTATTGGCTCAGGTCTCATGGGTAACGGCATTTCTTTAGCTTGCGCACAAGCTGATTACAATGTAACCAACATTGACACCTTCCCCAGCGCCATCGAAAAGGCCAAGACCACCACTGCAAAGCTCTATGACAAGAAAGTTGCCAAGGGCAAGATGACCCGCGAACAAGCCGACGCCGTGATCGCCAGGATCACCTACGCCGACACTTACGCTGCCGCCGCCGATGCCGATTTGGTCATCGAAGCCGTTCCTGAAAAGATCGAGATCAAGAAAGCCGTATTCGCCGAATTGGCCAAGGTCTGCAAGAAAGAAGCTATCTTAGTCAGCAATACCTCGGGTTTAAGCATTTCCGAAATTGCCTCCGTAACCGATCGTCCTAATCAGGTCATGGGCGTGCACTTCTTCTACCCGGCTCCCGTAATGAAACTCGTTGAGCTCATCCGCGGTCTGGCCACCGACGATGCCACCTATAACACGGTTAAGGAATTTGCCAAGAGCATTCACAAAGAAACCGTGGATGCTCCCGAACTGCCGGGATTCATCGTCAACCGCATCTTGGTTCCCATGCAGAACGAAGCTGCCTTCATGGTTATGGAAGGCGCCGATCCTAAAGATGTAGACACCGCCATGAAACTCGGTGCCAACATGCCTATGGGTCCTCTGGAGCTTACCGACTTCGTCGGCATCGATACCATGCTTGCAACCATGACCGGCCTTTACAACGGTTTCCATGACAGCAAGTATCGTCCTTGCCCGCTGCTTGAGACCATGGTCAAAGCCGGTCATTTGGGCCGCAAGTCTGGTCAGGGCTTCTACAAATACGACAAGTAATTACCGGTTAAAAACACAACGTTAAGATTTTTTACAGAGGATTTTGGAAATGACTAAAGAAGTAGTAATCGTCAGCGGCGCAAGACTCCCGGTCGGTACTTTCGGCGGCTCTTTGAAGACTGTCAGCACCATCGATATGGGTGCCATGGTGGTAAGAGAGGCGGTAAAACGTGCCAAGATCGATCCGGCCATCGTTGACGAGTGCATCATAGGTGAAGTCGGTGAAGTTGCAGAAGACGGCTTCATCGCCCGTTGCATCAGCTTAAAGGGCGGCTTACCTGAAAGTGCCACCGCTTATTCAGTAAACCGTCAGTGCGGTTCTTCACTCCAGTCCATCGCCGACGCTTATCTTGAAATTATTTCAGGTCACGCCGACGTCGTAGTTGCAGGCGGTGTCGAGAGCACCTCCCGTCTGCCTTACTACGTCAAGGAAGCCCGCTGGGGCGCCCGTATGGGTCACAAGGTCTTTGAAGACGGCGTCATCGACATTCTGACCTGGCCTTTGGACGGCAACCACAACGGTATTACCGCTGAAAACGTGGCCAGAGAATATCACGTTACCCGTGAAGAGCAGGATCAGTTCGCCCTGCGCAGCCATCAGAGAGCCTGCAAGGCCATCAATGAAGGCAAGTTCAAGGATGAGATCCTGCCCGTAGAGCTCAAAGATCGCAAAGGCCGCGTCACCATCTTTGATACCGACGAAGGCCCGAGACAGGATCAGACCTACGAAAAGCTTGCCAAACTTAGACCTTGCTTCGTAAAAGAGCACGGTACCGTTACTGCCGGTAACTCCTCAAGCTTAAACGACGGTGCCGGTGCCGTGGTGCTCATGAGCAAGGAAAAAGCCGACGAACTTGGCTTAAAGCCTATGCTCAAGGTTGTAGATTACGCCGTTGCCGGCTTCAAACCCGAGCTCATGGGTTATTCACCCAAGTTCTCTTCTGAAAAACTTGCCAAGAAATTAGGACTCGATCTCACCAAGATCGACATGTTCGAGATCAACGAAGCTTTCGCTTCTCAGGCCTTTGCCGTAAGCCGCGATCTGCATCTTGATCCTGAAAAAGTCAATATCTACGGCGGCGGAATCTCCATCGGCCATCCTTTGGGTGCCACCGGTGCCATCCTCACCATCAAGGTGATGTATGAATTGCAACGTACCGACAAAAAAGATGCCATGATCTCCATGTGCATAGGCGGCGGTCAGGGCATTTCCATGTACTTCACCAAGCCTGAGTAATTATCAAGCGTACTTTTTGGACTCCTTAGTTTGTGTATTTTGGGGCGGCAGCGCCGCCCTCTTTTTTAAAAGATCAAATTAAAGAGAGTTGTATGCAAATAGAAAAAATACGCAAAAAAAAAAACGGATATCTAGAATATTTTGTTATAAAAGTTTAATCAAATATCGATATGTTTTATAACAAGGTATTTGAAGAATAAAATTATTCTTATTGGAAAAGAATGCGGAGATCATATGGCTGGCTTCTTATATAAAAGTTTAAAAAAAACCGCGGCTAAATTCCCTGACAAGCCGATTCTGGTGTACGAAGATCAGTCTCTCACCACTACCGACTTTTTAAACGAAGTAAAATGCTGCGCTTCTTTCTTAAAAAAGAACGATTTCAAAAAAGGTGACGTGGTATTCAACGCTCTTGGCAACACCATAGAATTTTGTGCTCTGCTTTATGCAGCCAATGCTTTGGGTGTGATCGTCATTCCTATTTCAACCAAGATCAAAATCGACGGTTTTTCAAACCTTTTAAATCAGCTGATGCCTAAGCTGGTTTTCTTCGATGATACCGTTCAGCCTTTCGTAAAAGATCTGCTCCCGGTTGAAAAACGCATTTCCTTAAGACTGTTTTCAGACTACCGAGCCTATGACAGACTTGAAATAGAAGACGACGATTCCGTAACAGGAAGCGATACTGCGGTGATCATGTTTACCTCCGGTACTACCAGTGCCCCCAAAGGAGCCATGATCAGCAACGACAATCTTGAAGCGGCGGCGGCAGCTTACAAAGACGGCCTCAAACTGACCGCAGATGACAGCACCATCCTGGCAGTTCCCATCTTCCACATTACCGGTTTAAGTGCCATTTTGGCTCTGTTTATCGATTTGGGCGGAACCATTTATCTTGAAAACAGATTCCATGCCGATAGGATTTTAAGTTTGATCCGTGAACATAATGTCACCTTCCTGCACGGATCTCCTACTGTATTTGCCATTTTGCACAGCGAATGCTTAAAAGGCGGGACCGGCAGTCTGCCGTCGTTACGTTCCATAGCCTGCGGTGCAGGACGACTCAATGAAGGGATCATCAGATCTTTAAACAAGCTGTTCCCCAATGCTCAGATCCATTCTATTTACGGCCTTACCGAGTCCACCTCTCCTTTTACCATTTTCAGAGGTGACGTTTCCAAGACTGAAAAATGTCAGTCCTCAGGAACTCCTTCTTTAGGAGCAAAAGTTTCCATCCGCAATGAAAACGGTCAGGAATTGCCTACCGGAGAAACCGGCCTCATCTATATTGCAGGTCCGATGGTCATCAAACAGTACTATCCTGTAACCGAAGCCACCAAGAAACTGTTCTCCGGAGAATTTTTAAATACCGGTGACGTAGGTTATGTTAACGCTCAGGGCGAACTATTCATCAAAGATCGAGTCAAGGACATCATCAATCGCGGCGGTGAGAAAGTTTTCTGCCCGGAAGTTGAGAGCATCATCTCCAACTTCCCCAATGTGGTTGAAGTTGCTTTGGTTGCCAAAAAAGACAATCTGTACGGTGAAGTACCGGTAGCATTCATCCTTACTCAGCCTGGTGCTGAATTCAATGCCGACGATTTCAGACTCTATTTGCACGCTCACCTTGCCTCTTACCAAAGACCGGTTGAGATCTACTACGTTCAGGAACTTCCGAGAACCAATAACGGCAAAATCAACAAACGCGAATTGCGCAGCCGCT
>CALBLB010000222.1 GCA_937896115.1 uncultured Succinatimonas sp. | reverse complement strand
AGTGATCGTAAAACAAAGACTTAGTTTATTCGTAAAAAATACTGATCACTGTCCGATTATCTCATGCGCTTTAACGATTATTACAATGTCGGTGCTGATGAACTAAACAAGATCCTCCCCAATTTGGGCAAAGATCTTAAAGAATTGAAAAAATGCTTGGAAAGTCGTTTTCGCAATGAGGATCGTCTGATCATAGGGCTCAGACTGGTACACGCAGCCGTGGAGACTCCGTCTCTTAAGCAGACATCAAATCACGATTAGTTTAATCAAATCACAGTTAAAAGATCCGCAACTTTTTTTATCTTTACTACTTCAAGCCCTGCTATAGGATGAGACGGGGCGTTATCAAACGGGACTATCGCCCTGACGAATCCCTGCTTTGCCGCTTCATTAAGACGCTCCTGTCCTGACGGTACCGGTCTTACTTCGCCGGTTAAACCGATCTCGCCAAAAGCTATCACCCTCCTGTCGATGGGACGATTTTTATAAGACGAAAGCATGGCCAGAACCAAAGGTACGTCGGAGGCAGTCTCCTCAACTCTTACCCCGCCCACCACGTTTACAAAAACATCCTGATCGCCAAATTCAACTCCGGCATGGCGATGTAACACTGACAGCAACATGGCAAGACGATTCTGATCAGTACCCAAAGACAAACGGCGCGGATTGCCGTATTGAGATTCATCCACCAAAGCCTGCAACTCCACCAAAAGCGGTCTGGTTCCCTCCCAAATCACCATGGCAAGAGAGCCTGCCGCCACCTCTTCCTGACGATTTAGAAAAATGGCCGAAGGATTGCGAACTTCCCGCAATCCCTTATCGGTCATGGCAAAGACTCCGATCTCATTGACGGCACCGAAACGGTTCTTCTGACAGCGCAAGGTACGAAAACGCTGATCGGCACCTACCTCAAGGATGACCGAGCAATCCACGCAATGCTCCAAGATTTTAGGACCTGCCAAAGTACCGTCTTTGGTAACGTGACCTACAATAAAAACCGCAATACCGGTTTTTTTGGCAAACTGAGTTAAAGCCGCCGCACCTTCACGCACTTGTGATACGGAGCCAGGTGCCGATTCTATACCCTGCACATGCGTAACCTGGATGGAATCTACTACCAATACTTCAGGTCTTTCAGACACTGCCAGCGCACAGATATTTTCAATGGAAGTTTCCGCAGCTATACGTACTGCAGATACAGGCAGATCAAGTCTTGAGGCTCTTAATGCCACCTGTTGTAATGATTCCTCACCCGTTGCATACAGTACTCTGTGGGAGGAGGATAGTCTGCACACGGTTTGCAACAAAAGCGTGGATTTACCGGCTCCGGGATTTCCTCCTATGAGCACTACCGATCCTTGAACTATGCCGCCGCCTAAAACCCTGTCAAATTCTGCATACCCGGAAGAAAGTCTGGGCCTTTTCTGCAACGATATTTCAGACAGTGAGACCACTCCGGTACCGCTTTGTCCGGCAAATCCTGAAAGCTTTAATGCATTTCCTGCTGCCTTTGCGCCTGCCGAGGCGGCCTCCCGCTCAGGACTTACCTTTTCCTCTTCTATGGTATTCCATGAACCGCATTCACGACATTGTCCCTGCCATCTGGCATAACGGGCTCCGCAGTTTGAACATACAAAAAAATTTTTAGGTTTGGGCATAAAGCTTAAATCCTGCAAAAACGGTTTTCTTAAGAATTGAGCTTCAAGAGCAAAGCCACTGCCGACAAAAAACTGTGACTTAAAACCTGCGGAGCCTGAGCCCTTACCTTAGGTTTAGCCCAATAGGCTATTCCAAGCCCCCCTGCCTGCATCATCTTAAGATCATTAGCACCGTCGCCTATGACTATCACCTGTTCTTTGGGTATGGAATAACGTTCCATTATTTCAAGCACCCCGCAACGCTTGGCTTCGGCATCTACAATTGCTCCTGCAACCTCTCCGGTAAAACGCCCGTCTAAGACAGCCAAAGTATTGGCTTTGATGAGATCCAATCCGTATTTTTTATCGATCACCTCGATAAGCTGAGTAAAACCGCCTGAACATACGGCTTTTTTCCATCCGGCTAAAGACACGACTTCCATGAGTTCTTTCAATCCCTTGGTTTCAGTCATGATCTTTTTTACATCATTAAGGACCGCAACACTGCCGCCTTTTAGCATGGCCACGCGTCTTTTAAGCGAAGTGGCAAAATCAAGATTGCCGTGCATAGCCTCAGAAGTGATGGCGGCTACCTGCTCATACACGCCCAAACGACGGGCTATTTCATCTATACCCTCGATTTGCACCGTGGTCATATCCATGTCCATCACCAAAGCTCCGGGCTTTAAAAGCGAAGGCAGATGATCAGAGATCATGACATCACCGCCGCAGATCTTGCCTTCTTCGGCATCGGCAACTATTTCTCTGCGTTTTTCAGGCAATACCTCTTCATCGCAGCTGCACAGCATGCCCTTAGCCCCGAACATGGAACCGTAATTTAAATCCTTAAGCTTAAGCCCATGACGTTTGGTTAACGTACTTTTCGCATCTTCACTACGGTAAGACGGATTTAATTCGTTCATAGCCGAGAAAAATACATATGTCATGAGTTAACTCCTTTAAGGAAATTGGTTACGTTGTTCCGTAGCTTTACGCAGGCTGTCTCAAAACTCAAGCCGAATATTTCAGCATACACCCAGGCAAGTTTTATGATCAATTCAGGATCATACGGTCCTGAATGTACGTGATCATAATCGCTTTCCAAAAGGATATGATCAGGACCTGCAAATTGCATCGAAGTTAGCAGACGGCGCGATTTCTTTAACAAATGCCTGCCTACGCTTAAATACATGCCGCAGTCAAGATAATCGCGGGCAAGCTCCTGTGAGAAAGTGAAATTGTGCACTGCCCCATTGACTCCTTGTGAACGGTAACGTCGCAAAAGTCTCACCATTTCACCGTGAGCTTTGCGTACATGCAGATTTAAAGGCAAATGATGACGGCAGGCAAACTCAATTTCACCTGATAAAAGATGTACCTGATCTCCAAGATTAAGGGACGGACTTTCAGTATCCAGACCGCATTCACCAAAACCTGATACCTGATAAATACTGAGCAGATGCTCAAATTTATCTTCAGGGAATTCCCGGTTGTCCGCCATCCAGGGATGAATGCCTATCATGGCCTTATATCCTTGTGACTTGGCAAACTCGAGATTGCGCACGCTGTCATCAAGCGAGCAGGAAACTCCTATTAAAGAGATCCCGTGCATTAAAGCTGCCTCGCAAATCTCGTGCGGCCCAGGATATAAGCTTACGTGGACATGGCAGTCGGTAAGTTGCATTTTTTATTTGTCGACAGAAAAAACATTCCCCGGAATCAGGCCGGGGAAAGAAGGAAAAACACTTTTTAGTGTTCGCGAGTAGCTGAGAAGGTAACCTTGGGATAACGCTCCTGCGCAAGATGCAGGTTAACTCCCGAGGTGGCCAGATAAGTTAGGTTGTCACCACCGTCCAAAGCAAGATTCTGCGGTACTCTGTCCTGCAATTCTTTCAATGCCTTGTCATCCCCGGATACCCATCTTGCCGTAGTTACGGGGATCTCCTCGTAAAGAGCATCGACGTTGTATTCGTGTTTTAAACGGGAAACCACCACGTCAAACTGCAACATACCCACGGCACCGACGATAAGATCGTTATTGATAAGCGGTCTGAAAACCTGCACGGCGCCTTCTTCTGAAAGTTGCAACAAACCCTTTAATAATTGTTTTTGTTTTAAAGGATCACGCAAATGGATGCGTTTGAACAATTCAGGAGCAAAATTGGGGATCCCGGAAAAATGTAGCTCCTCACCTTCGGTAAAGGTATCGCCTATGCGCATGGTACCGTGATTGTGCAAACCGATGATATCGCCTGCGACATCAAAATTAGCCTGAGTACGTTCGCCTGCCATAAAGGTCACGGCATCGGAAATGGCACTGTCGCGTTTTAATCTCACATTGTACAGTTTCATTCCCTTGCGATACGCACCGGATACAATGCGTAAAAAAGCAATGCGATCATGATGACGCGGATCCATATTGGCTTGGATCTTAAAAATAAAACCGGTAAGTTTTGGTTCGTCAGCCTTGACCAGACGAGTATCAGACTGTCTGTCCAAAGGAGAAGGAGCCCATTTAGTAAGACCGTCCAACATAAGATCAACGCCGAAATTTCCCAAAGCGGTACCGAAAAATACCGGTGTCATGTCACCGTTGCGATAAGCTTCAGGATCAAATTCACCTGAACCGCCACCGCGTATAAGCTCGATATCCTCACGAAGTTTTGCGGCAAGATCTGCTCCTACGGCTTCATCGACTTCTGGATTATCCAATCCTTTGATCGTGCGGCGCTCCTGAATATGGAAACCTTCTCCTGAATGATAAAGATAAAGCATATCATCAAGAAGGTGATAAACCCCTTTAAAGCTTTTTCCCGATCCTACGGGCCAGGTAATGGGGGCGCACAGGATATTTAGCTCTTTTTCTACTTCATCCAAAAGGTCCAAAGGATCACGAGTTTCACGATCGAGTTTGTTCATGAAGGTGATGATGGGAGTGGTACGCAGTCTCGTAACTTCCATGAGCTTGCGGGTACGCTCTTCAACGCCCTTGGCAGCATCGATGACCATGAGACAGGAGTCTACTGCCGTAAGCACACGATATGTATCTTCAGAGAAATCTTCGTGACCTGGGGTATCCAACAGATTGATCACACAACCGTTATAAGGAAATTGCATAACCGAGGTGGAAACTGAAATACCGCGTTCCTTTTCCATATCCATCCAATCGGATTTGGCAAAAGTACCGGTACTGCCGCGAGCTTTAACCTCACCTGCACGCTGGATCACTGATCCAAACAGCAAAACTTTTTCTGTAATGGTGGTTTTACCGGCATCCGGGTGGGAGATAATGGCAAAGGTACGGCGTTTTTTTATTTCGCTTAACGTTTTCGGATCTGACATGATTTGATTTCCCCTCCCGCTGCGAAAACCGCGGGGAAAATTTCATTGCAGAATACCTGCAGAGTACAGGAAGATCATATGTTTTCAGTTCATATGATCAAAAAAAAACCGTCGGATTTTATTCCTGACGGCCGTTCTTATGGTGATACATTTTAAATGGTGCCCGGAAAGAGATTTGAACTCTTACTCAGTTACGAACTACCCCCTCAAAGTAGCGTGTCTACCAATTCCACCACCCGGGCAACTCATTTAACGAGGCTTATGATAGCAGAAAGTTAAATTATGTAAAGCATTTTTTTAAGATTTTTTAATGCGTTTTGGCAAAATCTTCATCAAAGCCGATATTTAAGCCGTTTTACCAAATGATCTTTTTAAGAATATAAAAAGGCAGGATCAGACAAAAAACCGCTTTTTAAAGACACAAAACTTAGCTGCCTTTCATGCATACTGGCTATATTCAAATAAAAGGGATCGCCCATGAAAAATATAGCTAAAGCATCATTGATGTCTGCACTTGTCTTAAGCACCGCTTCTGGCTTTGCCGATGAACTTTCAATTGAATTTCCTTCAGGAAGGAGTTGCAGTATTAAAGTAAGTTCATCCGTTACCGCCGTAGCGTTTTTACAAAAACTGCCTTTAAAGCTTGATCTTGAAGATTACGCCGATACGGAGCGCATTGCCTATCTTGACTTCAAACTAAAAACTGACGGAAGCGACGGATACGAACCTCACCGAGGAGATCTCTGCTACTACGCACCTTGGGGAAATTTAGCGTTCTTTAAAAAAGATTTTCGCTATTCAAAAGATCTTTTCTTCATAGGCCGTATCGACAACGAATGTATTGCCGAGCTGGGAAAAAACTCCGCAGTACTGATAAAAAAATAACAAGAGGTGCAGAAATGTTTTATCGAGAACTTGGAACATCGGGGATCAAAGTATCGGCAATCTGTGCAGGATGCATGAGCTTTGGCAAACCCTCCGAAGATTTCCATCTTTGGACATTGGATGAAAAAAATACCTCCGACATGGTAGGCAAGGCTCTTGACTGCGGCATCAATTTCTTTGATACGGCCAACGTTTATTCACACGGTACCAGCGAAGAATATCTGGGCAAAGCCCTCAAAAACAAAATTCCGCGCGATCAAGTGGTAATTGCTACCAAGGTTTTCTTTAACGAAGGACATCTTTCTAAAAAAGCCATACGCCGCGAGATAGAAGGTTCATTACGTCGTCTCGACACCGATTATGTCGATCTTTACATCATTCACCGCTACGATCATCAAACGCCCCCGCTTGAAACCATGCAGACTTTGCACGAACTCATAAAAGAAGGCAAAGTCCGCGCCTTGGGAGCTTCGGCCATGTACGGTTATGAGTTCATGAACTTACAAAATCTGGCAAAATCCCATGAACTTACGCCTTTTGTGTCCATGCAAAATCACTACAATCTGATCTATCGCGAGGACGAGCGTGAACTGATACCGGTATGCAAACAATTCAAAGTTACGCTTACTCCATACAGTCCGCTTGCAGGCGGTCACCTTAGCCGTCCCCAATGGAATAGCGACAGTATGCGTAGCCGCACTGACAAAACCTCCCGTCAAAAATACGATCGCGCCATGGCTCAGGATCTGCCCATCATAGAGCGTGTACAGGAAATTGCACATGAACATGCCCTGCCAATGGCTACGGTAGCTCTTGCCTGGTTGTTGGCCAAACCATGGGTAAGCGCTCCTATCGTCGGAGCCACTTCTCAATCTCATATAGAGGATGCTTGCAAGGCTACTGAATTAAACCTTACTGATGAAGAAAAGCTTTTTTTAGAAGAGCTTTACACTGCTCATGAGGTAGTCGGAGCCTTGCCTGCAGTTTGAACCTTTTACGGGGCAAATCTTTATAAGCGCGGTATCAAACAATTGAGGATCTTCTGTATACATGCAGAAGATCCTCAAGTTTTAATAGGAAAAATTACGTTCGCGCTCGGTTAACACCGGGACATTTCGCCCTGTCAGCAATTTTTCATAGATGGCTGCATACAAAAGTACCCTTTGAACATAGCCGCGGGTCTCAAGAAAAGGAATGTTTTCAATATACATGCCGGCATCACGCCTTATCCCGTCATGAGAAGTCCAACGCAAAACTCTGCCGGGACCTGCATTGTAACCTGCCGAAGCTAGCACGCGGTTTTGTGAAAACTTTCCCAAAAGCTCGCGCAAATAAGCTGATCCGAAACGTATGTTGAGATCAGGATCGGTAAGCGTTCCGCTGCCCTTGTAACGATAACCGTTCTTTTTGGCAACCAAAGCCGCAGTAGACGGCATAAGTTGCATTAGACCGACGGCGCCGACCGGAGAGCGTACCGTAGGATTTAACATGCTTTCCTGTCTTGAGATCCCGTAAAGGTAGGATAAAGCCACTCCGCTTGTCTGGGCATGTGAACGGTAAAGATTTAAAAAAGACAAAGGGAAACGGTAATCAAGTGCGTCCCATCGTTTGGCTGCAGTTACCGAAGCAATAGCCAGCTGATGATTACCGGTACGCAAGGCCCATTCGGCC
>CALBLB010000221.1 GCA_937896115.1 uncultured Succinatimonas sp. | reverse complement strand
TGCACCAGAATGCGTATTGGCGCAACGGCGGTATAGAAAATAATGCCATTGCCGGTGTTGACATCGCATTATGGGATATCAAAGGCAAGATGGCCAATATGCCTGTATATCAGCTTTTCGGCGGTGCAGTGCGTAAAGGGGTGCCGGTTTATCGTCATGTGGACGGTGCAAGTGTCGATGAAATAGTAGATCAGGTTCATTACTATCAGGAGTTGGGGGTTCGTCATTTGCGCGTACAGTCAGGCGGTTACGGCGGCGGACTTGAAATGAAGGCTCCTGCATCCGCTCCTGAGGGTGCTTATGACGGTATTTACCTAAATTCCCGCGAATACATGCGTAAAACGGTGGCTTTGTTTGATGCACTGCGTGATCGTTTGGGATTCGGCATAGATTTTGTGCATGACGTCCATGAACGTATTGCTCCTGCAGAAGCCGTAGAACTAGCTCGCGAACTTGAACCTTACAAGCTTTTCTTCTTGGAAGACGCATTGCCGGTTAATCAGACTGAGTATTTTGAGCGTATGCGTCAGGTAAGCACCGTGCCTCTTGCCGAAGGCGAACTCTTTAATAATGAGTCCATGTATCGCGATCTCATCGCCCGTCGTCTTATCGATTTTATTCGCGTACATGTAACGCAGATAGGCGGTATTACCCCTGCCATGAAATTGGCAATTTTTGCAGAGCAGTTCGGAGTACGTACTGCCTGGCACGGGCCTGGGGACATGTCTCCTTTGGGACATGCAGCCAATATTCATATCGATATGGCGGTCCCGAATTTCGGTGTTCAGGAATGGTCGGGTATTCGTCCGCCTAATTTTGTAATTCAGGAGTTAAAAGGACCTGAGGGGGCGCTTTTGGACGTCTTTGACGGTTTGCCTGAATTCAGAAAGGGCTATGTGTATCCCAATGAAAGAGCAGGTCTTGGTATTGAGATTAACGAAAAAGAAGCTGCCAAGTATCCAAACAGCGATGAAGTGACTACCTGGACTCAAACCAGAGCTCAGGACGGATCTTTAAATCTTC
>CALBLB010000220.1 GCA_937896115.1 uncultured Succinatimonas sp. | reverse complement strand
TTCAAAGCTCATCGTACCGGTGCCATCATCTCTTTGGGATTCTTTTTACTCTTTGAATTGATGCGCCGTGTCAGCCCGGCCACCTTCTTGTCTACACGCCTTTTACGTTCGGCGGCGGTAATTCTGATGTCGGGGCAGTTGCTTAAAAACGGTATTTTAGGGGCAATCAAAGAGCGCCGTCCTAATGCCGATACCTTAACGGTTACCGCAGTTTTGGCTTCGGTGGTGGCAGGAAAACCTGAATCATCGCTGACGCTTTTGACTTTGTCAAATTGTGCTGAAATGCTGACTACCCTTGCAGCACGCAAGGCAAGAAGCAATATTTCCAAGCTGGTTGCCTTAGACGTACGCGATGTTTGGGTAGTAGACGATCACGGCATAGAGCGCAAGGTTCCTCTTGAAGAAGTAAAGATAGGCATGACGGTTACCGTACATACCGGTGAAAAGATTTGCGTCGACGGTGAGGTCGTTTCAGGAGAAGCGGCAGTTGATCAGGCTGCAATAACAGGAGAGAGCGTTCCTGCAGCCAAGAAGAAGGGGGATCGCGCATATGCCGGTACGGTTGTCAGCTTAGGAGAATTATGTATCAAGGTTGATAAAGTAGGTGATGATACTTCGCTTGCCCGTATCGTGCATATGGTTGAGGATGCCAGCACTCGCCGAGCTCCGGTACAAAACTATGCAGATACCATGGCTACAGCTTTGGTACCTGTATCCTTCCTGGGAGCTGTGATCGTCTATTTGGCAACCCGAGATATACAACGTGTGTTGAACATGTTGTTTATAGATTTCTCCTGCGGTTTGAAATTGTCTACGGCGACGGCTATTTCCGCTGCTGTAAGCCGCGCGGCCAAATCAGGTATCCTCGTTAAGGGCGGTTCATTTATTGAACAGGCTGCAAGGATCGATACGGTGATCCTGGATAAGACCGGAACGATCACCAGCGGGAAGCCTGCAATCGTCAATATAACCACTAAAGACGGTGTTGATGTTGATCTTTTGCTGAAGCTTGCCGCGTCCGCAGAAATGCATTCTTCTCATCCTATGGCTATTTCCATTCTGAATGAAGTGCAAAAGCGCAACTTGGAGATCCCCGAACATGAGGATACCAAGACGGTGGTCGCCCGCGGAATAGAGGCCCGCATAGGTAAAGTTGACAATTTCGACGGCGGTGTGGTTTTGGTAGGCTCCAAACTCTTTATGCAGGAGAATGGGGTAACAGGAATTTTCGACGTCAAGAAGACCAGTCCTACCGGATCATTTATCTATATTTCAGGTAACGGCGAATTGCTCGGAGTATTGGAAATTGACGATCCGGTACGTCCTGATTTTAAACGCGCAATTAATCGTATGCGTTATAGCGGTGTGGAAGAGATCAACATGTTAACCGGTGACAACAAAGATGTCGCCGCCGCTATAGCAGGCGAACTGGGATTAGACGGATACAGGGCAGAAGTGATGCCTGAGGATAAGGCCAGTTTCGTGGCTAAGGCTCAAAGCCTTGGTAATGTCCTTATGGTCGGTGACGGAATTAATGATGCTCCGGCTTTGGCATATGCCGATATCGGTGTAGCCATGGGCACCGGATGTACCGACACTGCCATGGAATCTGCCGACGTTACGATTAATTCAGAAGATCCTCTCAAACTGCCAGAGTTTATAGGTATAGGCAAACAGACGATGAAACTTGTGCATCAAAATTTCTGTGCCACTATACTTATCAATACCGGCGCTATGATGTTGGGATCTCTTGGGCTTATTACTCCTTTATGGGCATCGGTTGTGCATAATGCTTCCACTTTGGGAGTGGTTTTAAATTCAGCCCGTGTACTCATTGAGCCTAAAAAAGGCAGACAACAGAATACGCATTGAGAATTTTTATTAAAAGCGGGACTTGCTCCCGCTTTGCAAGGAGGAAAATTATGGTGTTAGGTCTTAATTACAAGCTTTTGCTTGGAGTGTTGGCCGGTGTAGCCGTCGGCGTTGCCGGTGCCAAGTACTACGAAAGCCATCGCGACGAGATCACTGATAAATTAAAAAATCTCAAGGGATGCAACCTGCTTTCCAAGAGCGATGAAGTTAAGGAAGATGCAGATCTTACTTTAGAAGAGCTTGAGTCTCAAAAAGAGCGTCTTGAGGATCTTATCGCTGATTTACAAGCTAAACAAGGAGCTAAATAATGCCTTTTGGTTTTAATATTACTTCAAAAATGGTTCTCGGATTTGTTGCCGGTGTGGTGATCGGAGCTGTCGGTTATAAATTGGTCTCGGAAAAGAAGATTAATCCTAAGGCCATCGAGAAGACTGTGGTAGATCTGGCCAACAAATTTAAACCTTCTTCCAAAGAAGAGACTGTTCAGGAAGCTGAAGGCGGTAAGCAGGCTTAATTTTAAGTAGGTGGAGATCGATCAACTCCTCCTTATGAAATAATTAGGTGCAATGCTTGCAAAATTTGAAGGAGAAGCTGTTTTGCCTGTTTGGGTAGAACAGCTTTGTTGTTATGGGGGGTACAAAAGTGTCGGCACATGAATTGGTGGATGTGGTAAATGAACAAGATCAGGTTATAGATACGGTAGAACGTCAAAAGATGCGCAAGTGTCATTTGCCGCATAGGGCAAGTTATATAGCGGTGACTGATCGTAGCGGCAGATTTCTTATTGAAATACGCACCCTGAATAAGGATTATGCTCCGGGGCTGTTTGATGCATGTGTCGGAGGAGTAATGCAACATGCCGAAGTGCCTAAAGAGGCTGCCAAGCGTGAAATGCTGGAGGAAATTGGCATTAATGCTGAAAAGAACAATACGGAATTTTATGAATTGGGGAGTTTTAGGATCAATTACCAAAGCGGATCTGGTTTTCTTTTTGCCTATCTGTTTTTAGCCAAAAGCGATGCGATCACCGTTCGTCAAAAAGATGAGGTAAGCGGAATAATGCTCTTATCAGAAAATGAATTAAGATCGCTGTACCCGTCATGTACATATGATTCTGTTTTGGCTTTTGATGAAATAATCAAGCGGGCTAAGAAAAGAAATTTACTGTGTTTTTAACAACCTAAGGTGGTGATCATGGCTATTGAATTCGACGGTCGTCTGATAGAAACTGACAGCGAAGGTTATCTTTTGCATGTTGAAGATTGGAGTGACTCCCTTATGCGAAAAATGGCCGATCTTGACGGAATAGTACTTAATGAAGAGCACGAGATTGTGATCACGGCGGTAAGGAATTACTATAAAGAATATGCAACTACCCCGGCCATGCGTTCATTAATTCAACTTCTGAAAATAAAAGGGTATTTGAATTTAGC
>CALBLB010000219.1 GCA_937896115.1 uncultured Succinatimonas sp. | reverse complement strand
ATAGGGGATCACTTCCGAAAAGCCCATGGCCACGCCGAGCAGCACCGTATACTGCAGTCCAAAAGCCCAGAAAAGCAAGCAATTGGCAACACCTGAGATCACGATATGCATCAATGAGCCGTTCACGTATGAATGCAACTGCGAATTTAGTTTCGGCCAGAAACGATGAATAAGCGCACTGTCAGTAGGCAATACATAGGTCACCATGCGCCTTTGCAGGGTTTCTTTGTTTACCAGCATCAGCAGCATGAAAATAGGTACAATCACCAAATTTACCGCAAATGACAAAACGTTTACCACCGACGGCATCAGCTGATCTTTTAAGATCTGAGCTGTACTGGTCATAAGCGAGGTTCTGAGAGTTCTCGAACAATCCTCTATGCGTTGCTGATTGAGCATGGACGGCAGAGGATCGGGCATGGTTTGCACAAAAGAATATAGTTTTCTGGCAACGGCTGCGTCCAAAGCACCGCCGCTTAAAGCTTCTCCTGCAGAAGCTTCGGAAACCGAAGGTTCACTTTGTTGTTGCATGGTATCCTGACTGTACAGTACCAAGGCATCATAAAAGTCCGTACCCTGCTTTACCACCCGCGGAGCAATGAACACCATCACTCCCACGCAGACGCTGATAAAACAGGCCATGACTGCAGTTGCGGCAATTTTTCTGCCGAAATGAAAACGTTTTTGAACCCACACCACGCCCCAATCGAGCATGTAAGCCAAGCACAAAGCCACAATCAAAGGCCCGAAAAGCCACATGAAGTAATAGATCACGATAAAAACAGCAACCAGAACCGCAGCAAATTCAACGGTTCCAGGAGCCGAAAAATTTCTGCGGTACCATCTTTTCAAAAGATTAATCATCTTTTCGTGTCCTTATTCTTCATGTTTCACATGTTAATCCGTACATTATAGAATGGTCACAGCCTTACCAAGGAGAAAGTCATGCGCAAAAAAATTCTCACGCTGTTAGGAATCGCACTCATAAGCACTCTTGCATTAAACGTCCGCGCGGACGAATACTCTTTGCCGGAGATAGGCACAGCAGGCATCGGAGGCTTAACCGTTCAAAGAGAAAAACAGTTGGGAGAATTTTATCTGCGTCAGGCTCGCGCTTCTCTGCCTATCATAGAAGATCCGGTAATGAACGAATACCTAAACAGCATAGGCGGGAAATTGCTGATGTCAGCCTCGGGAGTGCGTTTTCCCTTTACGTTTCTGACCGTACGGGATCCGGCCCTTAACGCTTCTGCATTTTTAGGCGGAGTAGTACAGGTCAACACCGGTCTTTACCACTATGCCGACACCGAAGACGAATTTGCCTCGGTACTTGCACATGAGATCTCACACGTAACTCAAAGACACATAGCCCGCTTTATCGAAGATCAGATGAACGTCACCAACTTATCGGCAGCCGGGATCATAGGCTCCATAGTCATGAGCATCATCAATCCTGCAATCGGGATGGCGGCTTTAAGCACTACCATGGGGGCAACCTCGCAAAACCGCATTAATTTCACCCGCGACAACGAATACGAAGCCGACCGCATAGGCATAGGGCTTTTATACCGTTCAGGCTTCAATCCCTACGGTATGGTCGATATGTTCCGCCTGTTACTGTCACGTCAGGGCAATATAAATCCGGCTTTTGCCATGCTCATCGATCACCCGCTTTCCCAAAACCGCGTTGCAGAAGCACAAAGCAGAGCCGATCAGCTGGGACGTCGTAAAAATTCCAATAACGTAAATTATGAATTGGCACGAGCCAGAGCCGATGTGCGCTACATGGGGGTCGACGATTTCAATGCGCTTAAACAGAGTCTGCAAAACAATCCTTTTAAAAGATCTCAAGCCTACGTCAATTATGCACTGGCCCTTTGCTGTTACGAACTCAAACAATACCAGGAAGCATACGCATATTTGGATGCCTTAAAAGGACTTCAGAACAACGTATTTGTGCTCGATTTAAGGACCGATATCGATCTTAAGAACGAAAGAGAAGCAAACGCCGTGGCAAGACTTGAACCTTTCTATCGCAAAAGTCCTGATAACGAAGCCTTGGCGCTTAACCTTGCCAACGCTTTGAACAGTGCGGGAAAACCCGAACGGGCAGTAAAAATCCTAAACGACTTCCTGCGCCGTCATCCGCAGGATCCTTCGGCTCTGTCATTGCTGTCACAAAGCGCGCTTAACGCAAAAGATCGCTGTCAGGCTTTGCAGGCACGCGGTCGCTATCAGGCTCTTTTGGCTGCTTATCCTCAGGCTTTGAATTCCTTTGCGCAGGCCATGAATTACTGTACAAGTTCTTATGATCGTGACATAGTAAGAGCACTTACCACGCAGGTATCGGAGCAGCGTTCCTTTGACGACTCCATCAACAAAGAAATGCGTTAAATCAATCGACCAAAAGTTTTCATTATTTATAAATAAGTATCCACTAATTTTAATTCTTGACAATAGTTAAATCCTACAGGAAATTTTTATGAAAATTAAATTTTTATTTATCATCTTGTCTATTCTTTTTGTTACAAGCAACTCATATGCAAGATCTAATAAAGTTTATACAGTCGAGAAAACAGTTCAACTCTGTGATGGTTATGTCGAAGCGCATTTAAATAAAGAAGGAAAAGTTCTTGATAAAGATAATAAAATAATGTTTCCTCAATATCCTTCATTAGAAAAAGAAGAAAATGTTAAAGCTTTTAATCAAGCTTATTGTTCTACAATTAAGCAATTTTCATTAGAGGAAATAAAAAAAAGCAATTATTATATGGATGGCGTTTTCTTTAAACACTAATCCGATATGTTATAGCTGAATTTTTCAATCTCAAAATTATCAGCCACTTTTTTTAATTGGCTTTTGTTACATCTATACTCATGCCCATTACCTTAAGCGATCCAAAGAGACCATTTGGTAATGGTGCGATTTTTGATTATTGATTTTAACAAGAGGACA